>JAKAVI010000215.1 GCA_021817355.1 Pseudomonadota bacterium
GAAGCCGCGATCACGGCGTTGCATCGCCTTCATGTTATTGGCCGCCTGGAAGTTGCGTACGCCGCTCCAGGGCTCTCCGGCAGCACCTCTTTGCAACTGTTGCTCCCAGGACCAGCTGGAAGGCTCACTTTTAAACAACCAGAATGCCATTTCAGAACGTCGCCCCGCAGGCATTGATTGTCGCTTTCCATGGCCTTACCGAGACGGCCTCAAAGAGGCCGGCTTTGGTATAGGGATCGTTGGCAGCAAACGCCTGCGCCTTTGCAAGGTCGTCCGCTTCGAGCACGATCAGGCTTCCGGCCATAGTGCCGGCCTCGTCGAGGAATGGGCCGCCAAGACGCACCATCTGATTGTCCCGCACATAGGCAAGATGGGCCTGGCGGGTGGCCAGGCGCAGTTCAAGTGCATCCTTGCGATCGATAGACGAAATGACGAAGAGCATGTGGCAGATTACTCCGCTTTGAGTGGTCGCTGCATCAGCCGGGCCGCGGCTTGCTCCAGAGCAAGCTTTCCACTCAGAATGTCGGCAACGGCTTCTGCGATCGGTAGTTCGATGCCATGTCTTTGTGCGCGTGTCACCAGGGCGGGAGCCGTATAAACCCCTTCCGCCAGAGCCTGGGCCGGCTGTGCCCGCCTTTCACCAATGGCAATGCCGCGTGAAAAATTCCGCGATGTGCGACTGGTGGCCGTAAGGACGAGGTCACCCAGTCCAGAAAGCCCCATCAAGGTCTCGCGCCGCGCCCCCAAAGCCTCGCCCAAGCGCGTGAGTTCGGCAAAGGCGCGGGCCAGCAATGCGGCGCGCGCGCTCTCACCCAGGCGCAGACCTTCGACGATGCCACAGGCAAGCGCGTAGACATTCTTGGCCGCCCCGCCGAGTGCCACCCCGGTCAAGTCGTCACTGGCATAGGGACGAAAAGCACCTGAGCTAAGAGCCGCCTGCAGGCGCTCGGCGGTTGCGATCTGTGCGGCGATGGTCACGGCAGTGGGCAGGCCAAGGGTGACGTCGCGCGCGAAGGACGGGCCGGAGAGGATGGCCGGGAGCAGCTCGGGGGCCGCCTGCTCGAGCACCTCGTTCATCAGCAGGCCGCTTTGCTGTTCCACTCCTTTGGCGCAGATGACCGCCGGCAGCTGCGGAGCAGAAAATCTCCTCAGGGCCTGAACGCATGCGCGCAGGTGCTGCGCCGGCACCGCGATGAGCAGCGCTTGGTTTGCGCAGACCTCGGCAAGCTCGGCGGTTGGAAGGATCGCATCGGGAAGGCGGATTTGAGGCAAGCTCGGGTGGGCGCATCGCTCGCGCGCCAGATCCTGCATGCGGGCCCGGTCGCGCCCCCACAGGACTACGCGGCAACCGGCCGCTGCCGCAGCAATTGCCAGGGCCGTTCCCCATGCACCTGCGCCAACTACGCCAATATTATGGTAAGCGTCTGGACTAACGCCCATTTTTTATCCTGTTCCGGCCCATGCTGCACTGCGAAGATTGAACGAATTGTTGATCATTTAGGTTTTCGTGCTACCCTCATGGTCCTGCATAGATACACAATCGCGGTTTTGAAGGAGGCGCAATGTCTGGCAAGGACACGGTCCGCTGCAAGATCGTCGAGGCGGCGAAAAAGCGCTTTTCCCACTTTGGCTACGGCAAGACCACGATGGCCGAGGTGGCGTCGGATTGCGCGATGTCGCCTGGCAATCTCTATAGGTTTTTCCCTGGCAAGCTCGATATCGCCGAAGCCATAGCGACCGAGGATTTTGAAAAGCATCTGTTGTCGCTGCGCAAATTGGCGGTGGCGCCGGCGCGAGACGCCCGCCAGCGGCTGCACGATCTGCTGTTTGAGGAATTGCGCCGCACCTATCATAAGCTGGAAAAGGATCCGCGCGCCTATGAGATGGCCAGCGTGATCGCCCGGGAGCGTCCGCAATTTGCCAACTGGATGCTGGCGACTGAGCGCAAGATACTGGTCGAACTTTTGGAAGAGGCTGAGCGACGTGGTGAGCTAAACTGCGACGACAAGGAGTACGTTGCGGAAATGCTGCAATCGGCGACCATGAAATTCCGGTATCCGCAGCTATGGTCGAAACTCACACTGCCTGCACTGGAGCGAGAGCTTGAGGGGGTTTTGACACTTCTGATACAGGGGATCTGTCCGCAAAGCCAAACCCAAATGCGTCATGGCCACGTGACGACATTGTCGGCCTGAGGCCTCTTGTTCCCGCCACAATCTGATCCTAAGTAGGGCTATGCGCTCCTTCGTTATAGCTGCCCTTGTGCTTGCTCTTTCTGCCACGGTCGCCAGGGCGGCAGGCTTTGATGCGGCTCAAAAGGCCGAACTCGACAAGCTTTCGCAGGCTCTCAATTCGATCAAGACGATGCAAGGCGCGTTCGTGCAGATCGACCCCAATGGCAGCCTGGAAAATGGCAAGTTCTGGATCGAAAAACCCGGCCGGGTGCGCTTTGCCTATTCCCCGCCCTCGGACACATTGATTGTCTCCAATGGGGTCACGGTTGCGGTGAAGAACACCAAGCTCAATACCGTCGACCGCTATCCTCTGGTCTCTACCCCGCTTGATCTGGTGCTGTCGGACAAGCTCGATCTGGCCAGCAATCCCAACATCATTGCCGTCAGTCGCGAGGGTAGCTCGCTCATTGTCAAGGCGCGTTCGACCGACAAGAAAGTCTCTGGCTCGGTCACGCTGGTCTTCTCTGATCCAGGATATGAGCTGCGGCAGTGGACTGTGCTTGACCCCCAAGGCCTCAAGACCACCATAGCTCTTCAGAACGTCGAAATTGCTGTCCAGTTAAAGCCATCGCTGTTTGTGCTGAACGAACGCAACCGCTTTACCAAGGGGCAGTCAGACTAGGGCGCTTGCGGGCCCGGGACTGCCATGCTAGCCGCAGATCATGACGCGCCCGCCCCCACTTGTCGGTATTGTCTGCGATCGCAGATCCTTAAGCGGCCATCCCTTTCATATGGCCGGAGAAAAGTATATTTCGGCGATACGCGATGGCGTTGAGGCCTTCCCGGTTCTGATTCCCTCGCTCCGTCCCGCGCTCGCGCCAGAAACGGTACTGGCTCACGTCGACGGCCTGTTGCTGACCGGGTCTGCATCGAATGTCGATCCTGCCTATTACGGCGGTGATGAACCGCGTTCAGGCAACCTTGCCGATACCCATCGCGACGCCACAGCCTTGCCGTTGATCCGTGCTGCCATCGCCTCGGCCAAGCCGTGCCTGTTCATTTGCCGCGGGCACCAGGAACTGAATGTTGCCCTGGGTGGTACCTTGTTCCAACACGTGCGAGAGGTCCCCGGCCACTTTGATCACAGCGATGATGCCAAACAGGGCATTGCTGCCAAGTATGCTCCCGCGCACGAGGTCACGGTTCAGCCCGGTGGGGTGCTTGAAACGCTGCTGGAACGGCGACGTTTTGCCGTCAACTCATTGCATGGGCAGGCGATTGATCGTTTGGCGGATGGTCTTCGGATTGAAGCCGTCGCTGACGATGGCACCATCGAAGCCATTTCAGTCGAGGGAGCACCAAATTTTGCCCTGTCGGTACAGTGGCATCCCGAATGGCAGTGGTCAGAAAACCGCGAAAGCCGTGCACTCTTTGCGGCGTTTGGCCGGGCCCTTACAGCGCGCCGTTAGGCTTGGCGCCGGCCTCGATCATCTGCGCCAGCAAAGACGGGCGCGCGACTGTGTCCATCCTTTAACCGGAACCAAATCCCGCGCGGTCTAATCTGCACCCGGTACCCGGAAACTGCCATGTCGACGGCGGTCCGCTTCCTCGGCTTCACCTTCACCGATGCAGACCTGGAGCTTTAGCGGGCGTGAACGCGCGTGAGCAAGGCATGGGTGCGGGCAGGAAGCCCTGTCGCTTTGTGTGGCTGTTCCGTCCTTACTCGGGGCCAGGCGCGCGTCCCTTGCAAACGCGGCGGACAGCAAAAGTTCTGCGCCGCGCGCGTATGCTTCATAGCAAAAAAAGCCGCGGGCATTGCCCGCGGCTCTAGCTCTACCTGCGTGGTTAGCGGTGTCTAGCGCGAATAATATTCGACCACGAGACTTGGCTGCATCTGCACGGCGTAGGGCACATCGCCCAGACGCGGTGTCCGCAGATATCTGGCGGTCATGTGGT
>JAKAVI010000025.1 GCA_021817355.1 Pseudomonadota bacterium
CCAACGGCCACCGCCGTCTGGCGCTGATCGTCAATGAGGGCCATGAAATCTTTCATGTGCGCGAACGCGGCTATGTCGAAGCCCCGGTGCGCATCTCCTCGATCCTCGAAGGACTGGCCGGCAGTGTAACGGCGGAGCGCATCGAGGCCCGGCATTTTTCCGATGTTTATGTTACCGCGGTGCATGATCCGGCGCTGGTTGCCTTCATCCGCAACCTGTCGGCAAGCATGCCTGCAGGTAAAAGTACCTATCCTTATGTTTTTCCCATCCGCAATCGCGAGAAGCCGCCCAAGGATCTTGCCCTGCTCGCCGGCTATTTCTGCATTGATACCTTTACGCCCATCAATGCCAATTGCTGGCCTGCCGCTCGCGGCGCCGTTGACTGTGCCCTGAGCGCGGCCACCCTCTGTCTGGAAGAGCGCAGATTTTCCTATGCCCTGGTGCGCCCACCTGGCCATCACGCCGAACGGCGTGCCTTTGGTGGTTTCTGCTACCTCAACAATGCGGCCATCGCGGCCAACTATCTGTCGCACTATGGCAGGGTTGCGGTCCTCGACATCGATTATCACCATGGCAATGGGACCCAGGATATCTTCTACGCGCGCAGCGATGTGCTGACCGTCTCGATCCATGGCCACCCCAGCTTTGCCTACCCCTATTTCAGCGGCTTTGCCGAGGAGACCGGCAACGGTGCGGGCGAAAATTTCAATCTCAACCTGCCGCTTGACGAGCATGCCGGGGTCGAGACCTTTCTGCGGGCTCTCGCTCTGGCGCTGAAGCGCATCGAAAGCTTTGCTCCGCACTATCTCGTGGTTGCCCTCGGCTTTGATACTGCGGCCTCCGATCCCACCGGGTCCTGGAAATTGCAGCCTGGAGATTTTCTCACGGCGGGCAAGGCGATCGCGGCCCTTGGCCGGCCGACCGCCTTCATCCAGGAGGGAGGCTACCGCACCCGCACCCTCGGACGTAACGCCGCCGCGTTCTTTTCCGGGGTTCTTAGTCCTTGAGCACGTTTATAGACGCAGGGCCTTCGCCTCGTCGTCAGCACTTTGGGGCAGATGCTGCAGGAAGCTCTCACAGGCGCGTAGAAGCCCAAATGCAGCGCCTTGGCGCAGGAAGCGTCGCCGCGGCAGGGGTATGCGCGCCAGAACTCCTGACATCCAGCCGGGTAGGGGACAAAACCGTTGTCGCCCTGGCGCATGAAGCTTAGTCCCCGATGCAGAACTGCAGAACTATTTGCATTTTGAATGTCATCATGTCGCTTTTTTCTGCATGAAACTGTTGTGTTTTTCCAATCATCGCATTTTGTCAGCGTGAATGTTTGCGCTTCGCTTGCTCCGGGCAAAACAGCCGCTAGTATTTAAACACCAGGGTCTGATTTGGGGAGTTGTCGATGGCCTATGTCGAGGGTCGGATCGTACATGATGCCGATTCCCATCTGATGGAGCTGGCAGACTGTCTGGACGACTATCTCGATCCCAAATTCCGCGCCGCCTATGATGCTCTGCCCAAACTGAGAGACTGGCCGCGCGAGGGTGCCTGGGCCCGCAAAGCCCGGGCTCAGCATGAGGATGAGAAGTTTCTTGAAGGTGCCCTCACCAACATCCTGACGCGCAAGAACTATGAAGCTCTGGGCGGGTTTATTGCCGAAGAGCGTCCCAAGGCGCTCGACGCGCTGGGCTTTGCCAGCCAGCTCGTGTTCACCACCTGGAGCCTGGGAAATTTTGATCTTGAGCGCAGCGATGTTGATCTGGCCTATGCCACCGCCTCCGCCCATAATCGCATGATGGTGGATTTTTGCAGCGTCGACCGGCGCTTTTTGCCCACCGCCTATCTTCCGATGGTGGAGCCGCACCGCACGCTGTCCTGCGCCCTGGAAGCGATTGCGCTTGGCTGCAAGGGCTTGACCTTGCCGTCACGCTGTCCGCCCGGTCACGCGCCAAGCCATATCGGCTTTGAACCTTTGTGGGCGCTGGCAGAGGACACCGGCCTGCCGATCCTCTTTCATGTCGGCGGCGAGGAAAAGATCAATCCGGATTACTTTAATAACGGCCTGCCGCGGGTGAAGGACTTCCATGGCGGCGAGGAGAATTTCACCTCGCTCAGCTACATGATGATCCCCCATTCGGTCATGCTCACGCTGGCGTCATTGATCTTCGATGGCGTGCTCGACCGCTATGCCGGGCTCAAGTTCGGCGTCATTGAACTGGGGGCCTCCTGGCTGCCGGGCTGGATGCGCTTCATGGACGCCGGCGTCAACGCCTTTCGCAAGGGTGAGGAACGCCTGAAACAGCTCTCGCTCATGCCCTCCGAATACGTGCGCCGCCAGGTTCGCGTTACCCCCTACCCGCATGAGGATGCCGGCTGGATCATCGCCAATTCGGCGCCGCAGATCTGCCTGTTCTCGTCGGACTATCCCCACGTCGAAGGTGGCCGCAATCCCCTGAAACGCTTTGGGGAAACGCTGCAGAATTGCCCGCAAGAGTGGCTCGATGGCTTCTATTGCGACAATTTCATCGATCTGATGGGCCATGGCCTGGCCGCTGATCTGCGACGTCCCAAACGGCAGGGCAAAGGCTGACGTCGCGGCCGCTTGAAAGGATGGACGCGGCAGCCCACAATGGCCGCTGCACTATTTCTGGAACAGGCGGAGGAACGCTCATGGCATCGGGAATCAAGGACAAGGTCGCCATCATCGGCATGGGGTGCTCGAAATTCGGCGAGCGCTGGGATGTGGGTGCGGAAGAGCTGATGGTCGAAGCCTATCTGGAAGCCATGCAGGATGCTGGTGTGGAGACGAGCCAGATCCAGGCCGCGTGGTTCTCTACCGCTATGGACGAAGTCAATGTGGGCAAGGGCGGCACCCCGCTGTCGGTCGCGCTGCGCCTGCCCAATATTCCGGTAACCCATGTCGAAAATTTCTGCGCCAGCGGCTCGGAAGCCTTCCGCGGCGCCGTCTACGCGGTTGCTGCCGGCGCCTGTGACATCGCCCTCGCGCTTGGCGTCGAAAAGCTCAAGGACACCGGCTATGGCGGCCTGCCACAGCGCGAACAGGGAACCCTCAATCCGTTGTGGAGCGCCAATGGTTCGGCACCTGGCAATTTTGCCCAACTGGCCTCTGCCTATCGTGCCAAGCATGGGGTGTCCAAGGACGAGCTGAAGCGCGCCATCGCCCATGTCTCGGTCAAAAGCCATGACAACGGCACGCGAAATCCCAAAGCCCATCTGCGCAAGGCGATCAGCGAGGAAATGTGCCTCAATGCGCCCATGATCGCCGAACCGCTTGGACTGTTCGATTGCTGCGGTGTCTCCGACGGTGCGGCCTGCGCCATCGTCACCACCCCGGAAATCGCCAAGGCTCTCGGCAAGAAGAACCTGATCACCGTCAAGGCGCTGCAGCTGGCACTCTCCAACGGTCTTGAGAGCCAGCACAATTCCTGGGATGGCAGCTATTTCCATACCGCACGCATCGCTGCCAAACGCGCCTATGATGAAGCTGGGATTAAAAATCCGCGCGAAGAAATCTCGATGATGGAAGTCCATGACTGCTTCTCCATCACCGAACTCGTCACCATGGAAGACCTCTTCATCTCCAAAGAAGGTCAGGCCTGGAAGGACGTCATGGACGGCTTCTACGACGCAGACGGGGCGGTGCCCTGCCAGATCGACGGCGGGCTCAAATGCTTTGGCCATCCCATCGGCGCATCAGGCCTGCGCATGCTCTACGAAATGTATCTGCAGTTGCAGGGTCGCGCGGCTGAGCGCCAGCTCAAGGATCCCAAGATCGGGCTTACCCATAATCTTGGCGGCGCACCGATGATGAATGTCTGCTCGGTGGCGATCATCGGCGCCCACGGCGCCTGACGGCATGGCGGCCGGCTTGGCCGGCCGCCATGCGCTCTCTAGCGCCAGGTCGGCTCGGTACGCTCCATCCGCGCCGCCATCTTGCGCGCCGGCGGGCGCCGTTCTTCTTGGTCAGAATGTAGGCCGAGCATGCTGCCAATGCCGCTCAAGACGGTGACGATGACCCAGACCGTCAGCATGCCCGCTGCGACGGTTCCTGCCGACCATTCAAGCATCATGAGGTCAAAGCGG
>JAKAVI010000101.1 GCA_021817355.1 Pseudomonadota bacterium
CTCAAGAAACACTCAGATTCAAATCGCGATGCAACAGGCGCAGCGAGTTCGTGCGCGCGCGCTGGAAAAACGACCCGCCACGCCAAATCAACGTATCATCGATGAATAAGGGCGGCTAGTCAGCCAGGTGGCGAGACGGCGTCAGCACGACCAAATCGTGAGGTGGAATCGAGTAGGTACCGGTGACATGGGCCACGGGTTCGTGTTCACCATCGGACCACAGCAATATCTCACCATAGGCCAGCCGCTTCCCCAGTTTTAAGATTCGGGCTTCTGCCACCACCGCCACCGGGGCTGGGCGGCGGAGGAAGTTGACCGTCATGCTGGTTGTAACAGCCAGCTCCACCCTACCGATCAGGCTTAATACCGCTCCATAAAGGGCTACATCAGCGAGAGCGAAAAGCGCAGGACCAGTGACTGTACCGCCGGGTCGCACAAAATCTTCACGGTAGGGCAGACGCAGCCGTACCGTGCCCTCGCCCACGGTTTCGACGATCACTCCCATCCCGCCAACCAGTGGCACTCCGTCACGGATCAGGTTAGCAAGCTCGTCAATACTCAATGCTGCCACAACGATTCTCCCCACCTTGCCTGCTCGGTTTACAGATCATTGTATCTCATCCAGCTCCGAGGAAGGCTTTTCAGGCTCATTCCTAAAGGGTTTGCATTCATTGTCATATCTGCGATGGCATGTCTTGCTTGTCACGAGACCGCCGAATCCTAGGCCTTCCCAGTTTCACCCTTAGGGCATTTTGATGACAAGTCAGGACGATTCCGCATTAATCACTTGCATTGGTGCGTTGGGGAGCAAGCCGCGGCGCAACATCGTGCGCTTCGCCAATTCCGCGGTTCGCACAAAATCGCCAAAAGGAGCAGGAGTTCCGCAGTGCAGTATGCAAGCCTGGTAATGCGTGAGCGTTGCCTGCTACGGACCATCAAGACCAAGTTCGACTCGTCGCTTCTTCGACAGTCCCCGCGAAATGATGATATGAGATTGGCGGATATAGTCACGCAGCTCATCATCGTTCAGCCCCGGCCGGGCGTAGTGCTGGATCCATTTCATGCCACGCGAAGCCAGATAGGGAGCAGGTCGCAAGCCCGGTTGCGCCTTGAGCATCTCAAATGCAATGTCGCTGACCTTGAAAGTGAAGCTCGGCTCGCGGCCGCTCCAGCTAGCGATCGAGAACACTTTTCCGCCAACTTTCCAGACGTGTGATCCACCCCACTGAACTACATAGGTGGTCGCAGTAAGCCCCCGGCAGAAGCTGTTGAATTCCTCGTAGGTCATTGCGGATTCTTCCAAGTCGGGCACGGCGTTCGCTGCAAACAGGCTCCACGACAGCCTCGCCTGGGGCATTGTGGTCCACAGCGCGGGGCAGATCCGTTCTGGCCGTGAGAGGTTGTAGCTGAATCTAGCCTACCCGCGACGGCGACAATCTAAAAGTGGGGTGCTGGCGAGCGCGATAACTGCAGCAGTGGCCATAGTCAGTGTCACGGCTGAACTCCTTCAATGACCCGGCATGACCGGGGAGACGCTTGACTTGGGCAGACCGGGATTGGCGACAAAGCTCAACGGCGTGGACGCAATGTGGGACACGCTATTGAGGCGCTCCCGCATTCCTTTAAGATATGCCAGTCGCACAATGCCTGCGAGTATCGCTGCTACGATGCGACGGTCGTGACGATTGGCGTCGGTCACGAAGCGGATGGCGCCCCGAAATGGTATCCAGCCAGCTGCAGCGCTTTGCGCCGCGCCCCAAGCGGCATCACCTGCGCTTTGCCGGGTCAGAATTGCTGTGTCCGCGCCGGAGTTGGTCGAAGCTATGTCCTTACCTAGAATGGCCGTGAGAGCGTCAATCTTCTTTCGCAGGGTATTGCAATTAACCTTGGGCGGCTGGGCATTGGGTGCGGCCACCGTCTTCTTTAGCAGAGGCGGTATTTCAGGACTCGAGATATTCAAGTCAGCGAATGGCTGGTTCAGCATGGTCCCGATGCGTGCCTGCGCGTCCGGCCTTCCACGCGTGGGGATTTGCGACCGGGTCGCGCAACCTGTAAGCACGAGGACGGACGCGACATAGAATGCAATATATCAACGGATCCACGATGCCATTGCCGGTGATCTAGGGGAGGTGCCGGACCAGATCTTTGACGCGATCCCGCGCGGTGGCTGGCCAAATTTCTGTCGGCCCATGCCAAGACGCACGGACGAGGAGGCAGGCGCGCGCCACACTGTCTATATCCTGGGTTATGACGGTGTCTGGATCATCATACGGACCCGGAACGGCAAAACTCGCTATCCACTCCACCCCGAGCCGATTCTTGCGGACACGATCCATTAGATCGTACTCAAGCGCCTCAAGGCTCGAAGGTGAGCGGACGGCATCGGTGGCCAGACGGGCCAGCATGTTGACGGTTGGCGTGGAGGACCCCGTACGATCGAGATCTTTGTCGCGCCGATGCGCTGCGGAGATCCTGACGTGCATCAAGGCAGTTTGGGTTTCTCCCCCGCCTGAGCGGCATTCGCCGTGTTCAAGCTGCCCTCTTGGTGTTTTCGTGCAAGGCCGCTCCATCAGCGCGGTTGGCCGCCGCTACAGCAGGCGATGTCATCGCGCTGTTCGAGGCCTGCCGACAGAAGATCATGGGTTCCAGGGCAAGCCGCACCGTCTGCCTTTCACATTCCTGAGCTGATGCTGTTCAGCCCGACCGTCGCCATGGCGAAAAGCTTGGCCTGCCGTTGCCTGCCCCCAAGTTTGCGACCTTGCCGCCTCACCAAGATAGAGACCGCGCGTGACATCAGGGGTCCGAAGTGCTGCCGGATCTAAGCCAAACCAGGTCTTCTGCAGCCTGGTCCGGGAGCTAGCCACTTTCGGTGTGAAGGGCTGAAGATGCCAGTGACATGCCCCCATGGCCGGCCTGCCCCTCGTATGCTGCAGTGCGGAATCGATCTTTAATGCTGCTGCGACAAAAAGTCGTGCGCATGCGACATTTTGTGCTAACCTTGGCCTCAAGAACGAAACAGTTCGGGGAGGGTTCATGCGTAGCGTTCGCAATGCGTACTATTTTCCTGGCTATCTGGCGCACCCCCGTGCCGGGGGCAAGTCAGCCGCTACCGAGCGGCGCAGCGGCGCCTCGCTCAAAGACGTCCCCGCCAATCCGTCCGAGCCACATCACATGTTTGGCGCCATGGTTATGTTGCTAGGGCTGCAGTTGATGGGTCCGGCACTCTTGATCACCACTGGGTATTTCAACCGCGTGCTAGCGATGTTCCCGGCGACTTTACCCCATGTTCTGGCCGCCATGGCATTCGTCGGCGGGCTCACCATAATCGGCGGGTTTGTGTTGTTCCTGGACGGGCTGCGCCGGAATACGGCGGCCTGATCCCCCGTCCGACGTGGCCCCTGCGGCCTGATTTCCGGCTTCGTTTCAACTTGTCTGCTGTAGCTAGCGATATTTTCTTCACCTTGACATATCGTCAGCAAAAAATAGCCCGGAGGAGCTAAAGTTAAATACCCGATTTTCATTGGGAAAACTTAGTCAGGCGACGGGAGTCGAACGCGCGACTAACCGTAGCAAGATTCCTGCGAGAGTTGCGCTGCAACATCCGACAGGGGCCTACATCACATAGATGCCTTATGTGACGTAAATTTTCGGCTCTGACGCAAATATGGTGTCGATCGATTTAACTTGCGCCGAGCAGCCTCGCTTCGAGAAGATCGAGCTGGACGCGGCCGTACATCTGACGCTTAACGAGCTTGAGCTTGGTGATCAGCCCTTCTGTTTGTTCATTCGGCCATGATGAAGAGATGGCTGCGCGTACAGCAGCCTTGTCTTTGATGACGCCGTTGGCAAAGGATGCAACGAGGCTACCCTTGGCACGGTCGATCCATGTATCGAGTTCCCTTTCGGCCTTCCTCCGCAGCATGGCGTGGAAGGCAGCGATGATCTCACGCGCTTCAACCTAAAAAACCGCAGTTGGTCAGCGACGCGCCCGGGCGAGGTTCGATTTTTCGCGTTTTGGTTGCATCAGATGGGTGCGAGGCGGGGCGGCGCCCGCAGCGGGCGGCCTTTCAGGAAGGCCTGAAAGGC
>JAKAVI010000315.1 GCA_021817355.1 Pseudomonadota bacterium
CCACCCAGGACCGGAGGCCGAGCCACGACGGCGTAAAGCAGATCCGGCGGGCGCACGTCGATGCCGTACTGGGCGCGGCCCGTGGTGATGTCAAAAAGATCAACTCCCGTCACCTTGTCCTTGCCGATATAGCGGAACTGGGCGGGGGTTTTCAGCGTGATCGCCTGTCTTGGTGGCACCGCAAGGGTCGCGGCCTTCGCGGCCACCGCACCAAAACTGAGGCGCCGTCCACTCGGAACATGGATGAGCATGTTGTTATCTGCACGCACCTCAGAGGGAGCCACGCCCCATTCCTGCGCCGCGGCCTGTTCGAGCATGAGCCGCGCCGCGGCTCCGGCGAGCCGCATGGGCAGGAAGAAATGGCGCATGCTGCGCGAGCCGTCGGTGTCCTGATTGCCCCATTTGGCTTCATCCCCGTCAGCCTGCACCACGGTCACGCGGTCCAGATCGGCCTCCAGTTCATCGGCCAGCGCCAGCGCAAGGCTGGTGCGAATACCCTGCCCCATTTCCTGCCGGGTGCAGGTAAAGCGCACATCCCCATTGGGATAAATGAAGACAAAGAGCTTGGGATTGTCGCGCCAGCCATTGCGTTCGCCATCGGCGCCATATTTGGGTGCCGCCTTGGCCATCGCCTGGGGCGAGAGACTGACCGAAAGAATGAGACCTGCGCCCATCCCCTTCATGAGGGAGCGCCGACTGACATTGGCGAGCCGTGCTATCTCCGGGGTCGTCATCACGCCGGCCCTCCGGTCTTGCTGACCTCCATGATTGCAGCCACGATGCGTGGATAGGTCCCGCAGCGGCAGATATTTCCGTCCATGGTCGCGCGAATCTGCTCTTCACTGGGCTGAGGGGTGTGACGCAGCAGCGCCGCGGCCTGCATCAGCTGTCCGCTCTGGCAGTAACCACATTGCGGAACGCCGAACGTCCTCCAGGCCACCTGCAGGGGATGATCTCCGTGTTCGGAGAGGCCTTCAATCGTGGTCACCGTGCGGCCGGCAACCGCTGCCATCGGGGTCTGGCAGGAGCGCACCGCCACACCGTCCAGGTGCACCGTGCAGGCCCCGCACAGTCCGGCCCCGCAGCCAAATTTGGTACCGGTCAGACCGATCTCGTCGCGCAGCCACCACAGCAAGGGCATCTCGAGCGATCCCGTGAAGACCCGCGCCTGCCCGTTGACGGTAAGTTTCACCATGCTCCTGCTCCTGCCTAAACCACCTGCCAGCGTCCAGTTTCACGCCGGCCTCTTGGTCATGGTGACACCTTGATCACCATCCGCTGCGCTCCAGCCTATCAAGATGCGGCCAGAACCGGAAAGGTTGCCTGTGCCGAGGGTAGCAGAGACAAAGCCCAGCCCCCATCTGTCTCAGACTGAAGGCAAGAGCGGCGTGCAGCGCTTCGTCCGCAGGCATGGGCCAAGCGTCCTGATGCGGATCGGGGATCTCGCCCCGGTGAGAGCCTCACTGCTTGGCGAAAATCATCACATGCGAGGCGCCACGATAGGGATTGTAGCCGGCGCATGGCAGTGTGTTGAGATAATGAACAACGGGGAATTTTCTCCGCAGGATTCTGACCGCGTCAAACGCACAGTAACTGAAATAGATGCCGTCACCTTCGTTGAATTTGTAGCCCTTGCCTCTGGTCTGGATAAAGATCAGCGCCGGCCACAACCCCATGCTCTTGACGAGATATTTGGCCAGACGGGCCAAGGCGCTTCCCTGTCCCAGATTGTTCGAATCCGAAATCATCACCCCTTTCCGTGCCACCCGCACCATCTCGCGAACGGCGCGTTCGGGATCCGGTATGTGATGCAGGACACCGGTCGCGATCACATAATCAAATGAACCATCGGCATAGCTCAGGCAGAGGGCATCTCCGTCCACGATCTCCTGGCTGGTGAGGCCGCCAAGGATGGCTTCCTTGCGCAGTGCGGCAACCGGCTCGACCCCGACGATGGTCGCATCCTGCCACCTGTCTTTGAGGGTCTTCACGGCCCGCCCAGTGCCGGCCCCGACATCGAGCACGCTCGCAACCGGCCCGGCCAATTCTGCCAGTGCCATGAACGCGCTGAGCGCCGTGCCGTGTTCGTCCGCCGGCCCGACATGCCTGGCATCGTAGGATTGGGCCGTGCGTTCGTAATAGGCCCGCTGGGCATCGATCGGAGAGCTCAAGGTTGCCTTCGGCATGGCGATTACACGTGCGACCGGTTGATGGATGCGCGCCAAAACGGGCCCACCTGGACCAGCTTATGCCACAGGCACGGCGCACATACCTTCCGTCTTGCGCCCGAAGGAAGTCGGCCCCAGCTGGTGGCGCGCCCCGACAGGGGAGCGCTTGCGGCCCTGATGCATGCCCCGACCAGCGCGGCGCGCCCGCTCTAAGTAGCCGCAGGCCCGAAGGTTCCGGGCGCCATCCCGGTGCTGCCACTACCCCCGGACAATTTGGCAAGGAGACGGCTGGCGGCGATTGCGGAACGCTGGCTTTCTGGGATGAAATCATCTCCTGTCGAGGCTTGTTCGCAAAGGACAGCGCCATGCGCGAAGACATCGCATTTTCCTCTGACGGCGCCACCTTGCGAGGCTGGCTCTACCATCCGCAGACGGCTGAGGGCCCCTCACCGGCAATTGTGATGGCGCACGGCTTTTCAGCCACCAAGGAAATGTTCCTTGACGATTTTGCCGCGGTATTTGCGGCGGCGGGATTTGCCGTGCTGGTCTACGACCATCGCAATTTTGGCGCCTCCAGCGGCGAGCCCCGCGGTGAAATCGATCCCATTGCGCAAATCCGCGGCTATCGTGATGCCATCACCTGGTTGCAGGAAAGGCCGGGAATCGATCCCGACCGTATCGGAGTGTGGGGCTCGAGCTATTCCGGCGGACACGTGATGGTGGTGGGGGCCACGGATAGCCGCGTCAAATGCGTTGTGGCCCAGGTTCCTGCCCTTGATGCCTACCGTACCTTTACGCAATCCGGACGTGACCTGCTTCTGGCCTTCCGCCAGCAATTCAATGCCGACCGCAAGGCGCGCTATCGGGGTGAGGCGCCGGCCATGATTCCCGTCGTACCCGATACCGCAGGTGGCGTGGGCGCTCTGGCGACACAGGAATCGATTGATTTCTTCCTGACGCTGGGCGCGCGCGCCAAGAACTGGCAGAATAGCGTCACGCTGCGCTCGATCGAATATCTGACCGCGTACGTACCTGCCTTCTACATCCCCCGCATTGCACCAACCCCCTTTATGATGGTGGTCGCGCGGAACGACTCCCTGATCCCCGCAGAACTGGCGCTTGAGGCCTTTGCCACGGCCGGCGAGCCCAGGAAGCTTCTGACCCTGGAGTGCGGCCACTTTGCACCCTATACGGGCGACACCTTCCGCACCGTGAGCGCGGCCGAGTGCGCCTGGTTTGTCGAACATCTCATGGCCTGAACGCGCAGCGCAGAACCTTTAGAGTATCAGGCCTGCTTGCCAAGCTGTGCGCGCAGGCCTTCTGGAACCGGGCCACCCTCCGACCAGTCCAGGAGCTCGATCCAGTGCAGGATCGCAGGACCTTGCGGGTCAGCCAGCTGATCGATGCACCCGATATTGCTTGAGACCACGACCTGTGCCGCACTGCGGGTGATGTGGGCACGCTTGCGACGACGCAGCTGTGCCGAAAGCTCTGGCTGCAACAGGCTATAGCTGCCGGCGGAACCACAACAGATGTCGGCCTCACCAAGCTCAACCACGCTATGGCCCGCGGCTGCCAGCAGGCTCGCCCCGTCATTGCGCCGCCGCAGCCCATGGCTCAGCGAGCAGGGCCGATGCAGCGCCACCCTGAGCGCTCTGGGCGCCGTCACCGGCAGGGGGCGCACCAGCGTGGTCAGATCGGCAAGACGCCGGGCCATAGCCTGCGCCGGCGCAAAGAGGGGATCGCCGGCTGCGAAAAGTTCGGCATAGGTAGCCAGATGGGAGGCGCAGCCGGTGGCGCTGATCACGACCTCGGTAAAACGGTCTGTCCCGCCCGCCGCCGCGAAGGCCGAAAGAACCGCTCGGGCCGAGGCTCGGGCCGCTGTCTCCTCGCCAAGGT
>JAKAVI010000298.1 GCA_021817355.1 Pseudomonadota bacterium
TTCCGATCTAAATGTGTAGACAGAATGCCAATCAGATTGTCGTCTGCACCAACGAGGGGTGCCGACATCACGGCACGAAATCCTGCTTCACGGGCGACCTGGCGATGCGGTTCAAATGCAGGATCTGTTTCCACATCGCCTATAAAAGCGGGCTCATTGTTGGCCAGCGCGCGGGCGCGGGCAGAACTGTCGGAAATGGTCACGACAGCAAAATGGTCCAGAAAAGGCTTGCGGAAATTTCTCTGCGCCAGGATCACAAGGGTGCCTGATATCTCGTCATAGATCTGGATGGTACCAAAATGGGCGCGCGTCAGCCGTATCGCCTCATCGAGCGCGGTTTCCGCGATCGCGCGGAACACGCTGTCGGCACGCGCCAGATCGTGTGTCGATACGGTCTCAAGTTCCCGCAATTCCTGCTCAGCTTCAGCCAGAAGCTTGATGACGATGGCACGGTCCTTGGCCTGGCCACTTTCGAGCAGATTGCGGTAGCGGGCAATATTTCCCTTGAGTATCGCGCGTTCCACAGCCCTTCTCCGTTCAGAAGGCTTTCAGGGATCTTACCATTAAGCACATTTAACGCCGGATGGCGAGTCGTGGGTTCGTAAACCGCCACCCTTGGCACTGGCAACATCCGGAGTCTGAATTTCAAGGTCAGCCGCAACCTCTGGCCGGTATTTTGTCGCAAGGGCTCAAAAGGCTTGGCGCCGCTCTGGCTGCAGCACCTGCGGTTGCCCTGCTGCACCTCAAGGCGATGGCAGCAAAGGTGGCAGGGTTGCGGTGGGTCAATGCTCCGTCCTGACACTCCGAGCAGTTTAAGCAGAGAGCTGAACGCGTGGTGACGACTGAACACGCAAAGAGGGCCTCCCGGCCAGGAGGCCAACGGCGCACAGCTGAGCCACGTCCTATTCAGGAGACGCAATCATGCCGACGCAGTCCTACGTGGCGTGGCGCATTTTCGTTGCGCCACGGGTCTGTGACAGGGATGGCCAGGTGTGGCGCCCGGCGCCGAAGCTCCGAAGGATCGAACGCCTTCTTGCGGAGGGCGTGACCGACCCGTCGCTCACAAGGACATGAACATGCCAATTCCTCATCGGGTCATACAGTTGAGCAAGGTGGCGCTGATCTGTGCCGCCATGATTCCGGCAGCAGCGACAGCCTATGGCTCCCATGCTGCGGAGGACGTGGTCTCTAGCAAGGTGGAGGCGCAATGTGCGTCCTGTCACGGTCCCACCGGCGACAGCCCCTCTGGCACGGTCCCCCGTCTGAATGGCCAGCATCGGGCATATCTGATCCAGCGGCTGAAAGGGTTTCTGGATCTCACGCGTCAATCGCCGCATGCGCGTTACGTCATGTGGGATGTGGCGGCAAACCTTACCAGTGAGCGTATTGATTCTCTGGCAGCCTTTTACGCTGCACAGTCTCCTACCCGGAATGCGCCATCAGGACCTTTGGCCACGAAAGGAGAACGGCTTTTCCACCATGGTGCCCCAGGGGTTCCCGCCTGCCAGCAATGTCATGGTCCACAGGGCGCCGGTGCGGTCACCACGCCGCGGATCGCGGGCCAGCATGCCGCCTACCTCAATCAGGCGCTGATCGATTTCAGTACCCAGGCCCGGGTCTCCGCCACCATGAACCATCCGGCCCTGCGGTTGACCGAAGGCCAGATCAAGGAACTGGTCGCCTATCTGGCCAGGGGCTGACGCGCACCGCCGTTTCGCCGTGCCGCGCGCGGATACCAGGCTGACCCTGGACCTGAGAGACAGGTCTGGCCTCGCCAGCGGCCGGTCATCTTGCGCAGAATACAAACCAGTTAGCCCGGAAATGACACAAGTATCCGCGCCCGCAAGCGGATCGCCAGCCTGTCCTGGCTGTGTTACTCTATAAAATGATAATGCTTCGCAAGCCGCAAAACCGTTCGTAACAGCCATGATGATCGCCGCAGGTCCACGGACCGTCCGCCTGATGTCCCGCCTCGTCGACCGCCACGGCAGCAGAGTGTGCCGGTCTGCGTCGAGCGGGGCTTGCTCGTGCATTGCTTCTGCATGTGGCTGGTGCTGCTGAGGTGCAGGTTCTTCTGGTTGCTCCCCTGGTGTTCCTTGCAACCGTCTGCGGCGGTGCGCTCGCGCTTCATCTGCGCGACCGGCTGCATCTCATCCTCGGGTTTTCGGCCGGCGCGGTGCTGGGCGTTGCGCTCTTTGATCTGATGCCCGAAGCCTATGGCTTTGCGCAGCACTTTCATCGTGTTGCCATCACCGCACTTCTGACCGGGGTTGGCTTTCTTTTCTACATGCTGCTCGATCGCATGGGGCAGAAGCCAAGTGTGGAATCGGGGCACCGCCATTCAACCAAAGGGATCTTGGGCGGACTGACATTGGTCACGCACAGCGCCTGCGATGGCCTGGCTATCGGATTTGCCTTCCAGGTTTCTTCCGCCATTGGCCTCGTTGTTGCCGCGGCCGTGATCGCGCACGACTTCTCCGACGGCATCAATACTGCCAATGTCATATTCCGCAATGGCGGCAGTCGCACCCAGGCGACCTACTGGGTACTGGCAGATGCTGTGGCACCCGTGGTGGGGATTGCGGCTACCCTTCTTTGGCAGTTGCCGGAGGAGGGCTTTGCTCTCGTGCTCTCGCTGTTTTCCGGATTCTTCCTCTATCTCGGGGCCAGCGATCTCATTCCCGAAAGCTATCACGCCCATCCCAAGGGGATGACCTCGCTGGCAACGATTTCCGGGGCCATCCTGATTTACTTTGCGGTCTTGCTCGCCAAATAGGCAGGTGGGATGGACGGGCGTTCCGGCATTTCTGGCGTCCCCCTGAACAGGATCTGCCGAGGCAGGAGGTGCTGCTTGCCCGTGTCTCAGGCGAAACTGAGGGCATGCGGGCCGTGCCACAAACGGGGCTCCCTCCTGGGATAGGCCGGGGGAAGGCTGGCTAAGGCCCGCGTTTGCACCTGGTGGCCTACCACCAGGGCGCCTTTGCCTGCGACCATTGCCGCGGCCAGGCCCGAATCGCTGGCCTGTTAACCTTGGTTTTAGGGTTACACGAAATAGTCGGCCGGCAAGATCCGGGATGGGTCATCGGTGACAACAAAAACGACCATAATCATGGCCGACGACGATCCTTTAGTGCGGACTACTTACAAAGTCTGCTTCGAGCGGGCGGGATTTGAAAGCTTGACCGCCGACGACGGACGGCAGGCTTTGCATCTGCTCGAGCGTCATCGCAACTGCGTTCTTCTGCTCGATGTCTTCATGCCAGGCATGGATGGGATTGAGACGCTGCTCGATGCGCGTCGGCTTTATCCCGAAGTATCGGTGATTGTGTTCAGTGGTGGCACGAGTGGCCAGTATGATTTTTTGGACGCCGCCCGGAAACTTGGAGCGAGCGCCGTGGTGCACAAGCCGGCGTCGCCGCAACAGCTTGTTGCTGTCATCGAGAGCCTCGCAAAGGTCCCTTCGCCATAGATCCTGGCACCTGGCTGGCGTAATGTCGCGCATGATGACTTCTAGCCTGCTTCATACTCCCTGGCACATGCCGAATTCGCGATGCGCGGCCGCGTTCAAGCGCGGCGCCCTGTGTGTAGGTCTTGCTCTCGGCCTCAGCGGTTGCTTTGACGTGCACCAGAGCCTGCACCTCAATCGCGACGGCGGTGGCAGTTATGCGGTGTCGGTTGCGGCGCAGGGGCTGGTGGGTGAGGCACTTGCAGAAAAGCGCCTCGATCTGGCAGGTCTGCCTCCACCGGTCATTACCCGTGGCGAGCACGGGGTGGTGCGTCAAACCGCCCGCGTCCGCTTTGCCAGACTTTCGGACCTGAGGCTTCCCTTTGACGTCATATCGCTGCGGGTTCGCGGTCACTCCTTTTTCGGCTTGGGGCCGGCACAGGTAGAGTTGCGACGGACGTTTCTGCTCGGCAATGCCAGGAGGGAGGTGGCGCAGATGACTGGCCAGAGCAGGCAGAGCATCGCCCAAATCTTGCCGGCGCGACTGAGGGGCAACGTCTATGTGT
>JAKAVI010000410.1:0-11188 GCA_021817355.1 Pseudomonadota bacterium
ACTGGCCGCCGCCGCCGCCGCCTTGGCGGCTGGGGGAATCAACCCCGCAGCCAACCGCAAGCTGGCAGCTGTCATCACTGAGGTAGCGGGCCGCAATGGCGATTGCATTGAGGCCCGAGGAGCAGGCGCGATTGACGGTGACCCCTGAGGTAGTGACCGGAAGTCCGGCCAGCAATGCGGCAGCGCGTCCGACATTGCCGCTGGCCGCGACGCAGCCGGCAACCACATCCTCGATCTCTTCCGGAGCACAGCGGGCGCGTTTGACCGCCTGTTCGATCGCGGCGCCTAGCATGTCGGCATTGGACGTTATGTTGAAACCGCCGCGCGCCGCCTTGGCAAGGCCGGTGCGAGCCGTTGATACAATTACTGCTTCACGCATAAAGACACCCCTTCATTGGTATTGCTGAATGATTTGACGTGCTGCCGGCCTTGGGCCGGCAGCCTGCTTATTTGAGGTCCTTGAAGCTCTTGGCTTCAGCCACGAGCTTTTCGAGCAGGGCCGCGGGCTTGAACGCCTCGCCCATGCGGGTGTGCCAGTCCTGCATCCGCGCAAGCACCTTGCCGAGGCCGACGGCATCACCGTAATACATCGGCCCGCCCTCATAGACCGGCCAGCCATAGCCGTTGATCCAGACGATATCGATATCGCTGGCGCGGATGGCCTTGCCTTCCTCGAGAATCTTGGCGCCCTCGTTGATCATGGGGTAGATGCAGCGTTCGAGGATTTCACTGTCCTCGATCCTGCGCGCGGTGATGCCGGCCTTGGTCCTGAATTCGCTGATGATCTTTTCGGTCACCGGCGAGGGTTTGCGATTGCGCTTCTCGTCGTAGTCATAATAGCCGGCGCCGGTCTTCTGGCCACGGCGATCCATTTCGCAGAGGACATCGCGAATGGTTTCGCCGCGCGAGTTCTCCTTTACCCAGCCGATGTCGAGGCCGGCAAGATCGCTCATCGCGAAGGGGCCCATCGGAAAGCCAAAATCATAGAGCACGCGGTCAACGTCCCAGGGCATCGCCCCCTCCATGACCAGCTTCTGGGCTTCGCGCTGGCGCTGGGCGAGCATGCGGTTGCCGACAAAGCCGGGGCAGACACCGACCAGAACACCGATCTTGCCGATCTTCCTGGCGATGGCCATGGCGGTGGCAATCACCGGCTTTGAGGTCTTCTCGCCGCGCACCACCTCAAGCAGGCGCATGACGTTGGCCGGCGAGAAGAAGTGCATGCCGATCACTGCCTCGGGCCGTTTGGTGGCGGTCGCGATCTCGTCAATGTTGAGATAGGAGGTGTTGGAGGCGAGGATCGCGCCGGGCTTGGCAATGCGGTCGAGCTTGACGAAGACCTCCTTCTTGATCTCCATGCGTTCGAACACCGCCTCAATGATGAGATCGCAATCGCCGAGGCCTTCCAGTTCGAGCGAACCGGTAATAAGGCCCATACGCTTGTCGACATCGGCGGCGCTGAGCCGTCCCTTGGCGGCGGTGTTGTCATAGTTTTTGCGGATGACGCCAAGCCCGCGTTTGAGGGCCTCGTCCTTGACTTCGACGATCGTCACTGGAATGCCGACATTGGCGAAGTTCATGGCGATGCCCCCGCCCATGGTGCCGGCACCGATGATGCCAACCTTCCTGACCGGGATCTGGGCGGTGTCATCGGGAATGTCCGGCAGTTTCCACACCTGGCGCTCGGCGAAAAACACATAACGCTGAGCCGCGGCCTGGGGGCCGGTGAACAGTTCGATGAAGAGGCGGCGTTCTTCCTTCAGCCCCTCCTCGAAGGGAAGGTTGACCGCAGCTTCGATGGCGCGAATGTTGTTCTCAGGGGCCCTGAAGCCACGGAACTGGCGGGCGTGGGTCTTGCGGAATTCGGCAAAGATCGCCGGGTGACCACGGGCCGCTTCCACCTTTTCATTCTGGTCGCGCACCTTACGCAGGGGCCGGGCCTCGCTGACGATCCTGCGGGCGAAGGCGAGGGCGGCCGGGCGCAGCTCGCCTTCCGCTGCCAGCTCGTCGATCAGCCCGCTCGCCAGGCATTGCTTGGCCCCCACATGCTTGCCGCTCGTCACCATCGCAAGCGCTTCTTCGACCCCGACGATACGCGGCAGGCGCTGGGTGCCGCCGGCACCGGGCAGGATGCCGATATTGACTTCCGGCAGCCCGCACCGGGCGCTGGGGACGGCGATCCGATAATGCGCACACAGCGCCACCTCAAGACCCCCGCCCAGTGCGGTGCCGTGAATGGCCGCGATCACCGGCTTGGGTGCACTTTCGATGGTGTCTTCGACCTCGAAGAGGCTCGCGCCCTTGGCCGGCTTGCCGAATTCGCTGATGTCGGCGCCGGCGATGAAGGTCTTGCCCTCGCAGATGAGGACGATGGCCTTGACGGACGCATCCTTGATGGCGGCATCGAAGGCACCCTTGAGGCCGTCGCGTACCGCCGCCGAGAGCGCGTTTACCGGTGGCGAATTGAGAGTGATAACGGCGATGTCGCCATCCTTGCTGAGATCGGTCACTGAATTGATGGCAGTCATGCCTGGCCCCGGGTTATTTTCCGGGCGAAAGGATGCGCTGGCCGGGCCGCCCAAGTCCAGCGCCTTGGAACAGTTGGTATGGCTCAGGCCCGACCCAGGGCGAGGTCGCTGACAAAGGGGTTGGTCTTGCGCTCCCAGCCAAAGCTCGACATCGGGCCATGACCGGGAACAAAATTGGTGTCATCACCAAGCGGCCACAGCCGTTCGGTGATCGAGCCGACCAGGGTGTTGAAATCGCCGCCCGGAAAATCCGTGCGTCCGATCGAGCCACGAAAGAGCACGTCGCCGACAAAGGCCAGTGCCGTCTGCGGGGCGTAAAAGACCACATGGCCGGGGGTGTGCCCCGGGCAGTGACGCACCCGCAGGCGCTGGGTGCCGAGTTCGACGCTATCCTCATCCTTGAGCCAGCGCGTGGGCCGGCAGTTCTCAGCGTCGGCGAAACCGAAGCGGCTCCCCTGTTCGGCCAGGTTGTCGAGGAGAAACCCATCCGCCTCATGGGGCCCCTCGATGGGCACCTGGTAATGGCGGGCGAGTTTTGCGGCAGCACCGGCGTGGTCGATATGGCCATGGGTGAGAAGGATCTTTTCGATCTCAACCTCCTTGGCATCGACCGCAGCGATGAGCCGTTCGGTCTCGCCACCCGGATCGATGAGGGCGCCTTTGCGGCTTTCACTGCACCAGAGCAGGGAACAGTTCTGCTGGAACGGTGTCACCGGCACGATCACGGCGCTCAGGGGGCTTTGGGTCAAGGTTAAGGCTCCTTCTGGTCCAGTTTGGCACGTTTTGCCGCATGGGTTCGGTGGTCGGTGCGGGCCGGATTCAGCGAATACCAGGGCTTGTGGCCCGCAGGTCACAGAATTGCCGGGGTGCGGCGTTGATTGGAAGGGGCCATCTGATAAACTTGAGTTCCGTGCCCGACGGCCGCGAGTTGAGGCCGTGGCATGGGGGAGATGTGGGGTTTTTATGCGCGTGCGCAAGCTGGTGGTGGGCGTTGCCGCTACGGCTGCGATGTTGGTCATCGCAGCTGGCGGATATGCTCAGGCTGCGTCGGCGCGCCTGCCCGCCTCCAGCAGCCTGCCGGCCACCGATGCATCGAGTTCGGGGGCACAACTCCTGCACCTTTCCATCTCGGGCGGGCCGGATCTGGGGCAGCGCTCAGCCACGGGCGAAGGCGATCATGGGCTTTTGCCCATGACCAAGGCTGCACTGTCGCCCTATGACAGCCTGACCGAGGGAGGCAGTTTCCTGTCCGCGGCGATTCGTCTTGCCAGCAATCTGCATTTCCGTGTCCGGGCTTCGAACCTGTCGGCCGAAGAGCGCCAGAAAGAGATGCCGCTGGCCACCACCCATGCTGCAGTGGTGGGCGGCTTCATGCCGGGGCAGGCCAATGCCGCTGAGGCCGGGCTGTCCTGGACGCTGCGGCCGTGGGCGCGCCTGTCGCTGTCGGCGGGCGAGGCCGAGGAAAATGCCAATCTCATCGGCGGCCCGGGACTTGCGAGCGCCCGCACCAGCAGTGTCGGCATGGCCGCGCATCTGGGTCTTGGTGATGGCTGGGTCACGACCTTTGCCTACCGCCAGGGTTCGACCCAGCTGGCGCTCAAACCGGCCTTTGCCCAGGCGCTGCAAAACGACCGCTCCTATGGCGTGACCTTGATGAAGCAGGGGCTGTTCTCCAGGCACGATGCGGTCGGACTTGCGATCGTCCGTCCGGGCAACATCTATACCGGCGGAATTGATCTGTCCGCCCCCATGGGCGTTGATCTGACGCGCACGCTCATCGATTCGCGCGGTCTACTGGCCGGCGGCACCACCGAAACCGATCTTGAGCTTGGCTATGTCACCACCTTCTTTGACGGTGCCTTGGCGCTGCAGGCCAACGCCGGTTATCAGATGAACGTGGCCGGGCGCACTGGCAACAATGCCGTGACGGTGCTGTCGCGGGCGAAGATCAATTTCTGATCCGACTGCGGCGGGAACCGGCAAAAGGCAAACATTGCGCCTCTACTGCCCCTCCGCTAAAACCCGCGCCACTTCCATTCAACCTGCTCCAAGGACGCGCACGCGATGGCCGGACCGCAATTTGTCTATTTCATGAAGGACCTCTCCAAGACCTATGCGGGAGGCAAGCAGGTACTCAAGAACATCTATCTGAGCTTTTATCCTGGCGCCAAAATCGGCATCGTCGGCGTCAATGGTGCGGGCAAATCGACGTTGTTGCGCATCATGGCCGGCATTGATACCGAGTTCAACGGCGAAGCCTGGGCTGCGGATGGCGTCAGCGTCGGATATCTGCCACAGGAGCCGCAGCTCGACGCCGCCAAGGATGTGCGCGGCAATGTCATGGAAGGGGTCGCAGCAAAGCAGGCCCTCGTCGATCGCTTCAACGAGATTGCCGCCAATTACTCCGACGAAACTGCCGATGAAATGGCGGAACTGCAGGACAAGATCGAAACCGCCGGGCTTTGGGATCTCGATTCACAGGTCGAGATGGCGATGGATGCCTTGCGCTGTCCGGATGGTGAGGCTGGGGTAGACACGCTGTCCGGTGGCGAGAAGCGCCGCGTCGCGCTCTGCCGACTGCTGCTTGAAGCCCCCGATATCCTCCTGCTCGACGAGCCGACCAACCATCTGGATGCCGAAACCGTGGCGTGGCTGGAAAAAACGCTCAAGGACTACAAGGGCTGCATCATCCTCGTCACCCATGACCGCTACTTCCTCGATAATGTCACCGGTTGGATTTTGGAACTTGATCGCGGCCGTGGCATTCCGCACGAAGGCAATTACTCGACCTTCCTCGCGGAGCAGGAAAAGCGGCTGCTGCAGGAAGGCAAGGAAGCGGAAGCCCGCGAATCGAGCCTCGCGCGCGAACGGGAGTGGATCTCGCGTTCGCCCAAGGCGCGGCAGGCCAAATCCAAGGCCCGCATCAATGCCTATGAAGAGCTGCTGGCGCGCTCGCAGGAGCAGCGTCAGGGACCGGCGCAGATTCTTATCCCGGTCAGCGAAAGGCTGGGCAGCATCGTGGTCGAAGCCGAAGGCCTCACCAAGGCCTATGGCGAGCAGCTCCTGTTTGAAAACGTGAACTTCAAGCTGCCGCCCGGCGGTATTGTCGGTGTCATCGGCCCCAATGGCGCCGGCAAGACCACGCTTTTTCGCATGCTCACCGGTCAGGAAAAACCCGATGGCGGTGTTCTGCGCATCGGTGACACCGTCCAGATCGGTTATGTCGACCAGTCCCGCGATGCCCTCAATCCTGACAAGACAGTGTGGGAAGAGATTTCGGGTGGCACCGATATTCTGGAATTCGGCAAGACCAAAATGAACAGCCGGGCCTATTGCGGCGCCTTCAATTTCAAGGGCGGCGACCAGCAGAAGAAGGTCGGCCAGCTCTCTGGCGGCGAGCGCAATCGCGTGCACATGGCCAAGCTTCTGCGCTCGGGCGCCAATCTGCTCCTGCTCGACGAACCCACCAATGATCTGGATGTCGAAACGCTACGGGCGCTCGAAGCTGCACTCGAGGATTTTGCCGGCTGTGCCATGATCATCAGTCATGACCGCTGGTTCCTCGATCGTATCGCTACCCACATGCTCGCCTTCGAAGGGGAGTCCCATGTCGAATGGTTCGAGGGCAATTTTCAGGACTACGAAGCCGACCGCAAGCGCCGGCTTGGGGTCAGCGCCGACCAGCCGCACCGCATCAAGTACAAGCGTTTTGCGCGTTGATGAGGGGGCGTGTTCTCGTCCGTCCCCTGCGGGGCCAACACCCATGCCCGTGAAGGGGCCGGCATACAGACTGGTTTGTTTGTGACGTGGCGGAATTCCGTCGCACACTGGCAGCGACAGTGAACACGCTGATTGCAGCAGGCTTCAAGCATCGATGGCCGGAAGAATTCGCTCCGACCAAGACGCAGAGCAAAAGCCTGTCCTCATTGGCCAGGGTGCGGGAAGGACCTCTCAGCGTCCTGCTGTCGGCTTGCGCTTGAGCCCGTCAGCTTTTCGGTTTAGCTGCAAACTGGTTGTGTCCCTCACCTCCTCTGCTTGGGCTCGGCCATGGCGCAAAGGAGGAGAACCGCAAACGCTACCGTGCGTTCGCATGGCCCGCGTCCCACAGCCGTGCTGGGGCAGAAAGGGAGCTGCCGGCAGGTTGCAACAGGGATTTTTAAAAAGGTGGGAGAGCCTTTTGGCCTCTAACCCGGAGGGTCAGCGTCTCAACTGTGAGGACATGAGCTTGGCCAGGCTGGCTGATGCTGGGGTCCCTTGCCGGGTTCGTGGAGCTTGCGCGTAATCGGGCTCATGCGGCAGGCTTGGGCACGGTGTCGGAGGGTTGGCGGCGTGGATGCAAGGCAAATGGGAAAGATGTTTTTCCTGCGCAACGGTCCTGGTTTTGAGATCCTGGTCAATATCGTCCTGCCATGGCTGATCTATGTGCAGGCGCAGCCGTCTTTGGGGCGCGTCCATGCGCTGATGGTGTCGGCTCTGCCGCCACTGGCCTGGAGCCTGGTTCAGCTTGCAGTGAAAAAGCGGATTGACGCGCTCTCTGTTCTGGTCATTGCCGGCATTGTCCTTTCCCTTGCTGCATTTTTGGGCGGCGGATCATTCAGGATGCTCGAATTGCGCGAGCATCTTGTGACGGGCCTGATCGGTCTTGTCTTCGTCGGGTCCGTGGTAATCCGGCGGCCGCTTCTCGAGGTGCTCCTGCGTGCGATGATGGCGGGCAAGTCGCAGGCCGATGCCACGAGGCTTGCGCAACGCCTTGAGAACCGGCGCCAGGTGAGACTGCTCACGCTGGGGATCGGCTGCCTTCTCCTTTTGCAGACGGCGGTTGCGATCAGCCTGGTCTTCACTCTTCCCGTGCGCGAATTCCTGATCGTTAGCCCACTTCTCTCCTACGGTCTTTTAGCTCTGTTCGTGGGCGGCATCCTTTACCTCCGTTACCGCGCCCGCACCGCGTCGGTAGAGGTACCGTGTGAGCCGTCCGATCCTGCTTCAAGACCGCGATAGGCGAGAGGCACCAGACTATCGGGCACGAGGTTGGCGGGTTTGACCTGCACTTCAGCAGGACGTGTTCGCCCACTCTGGGGTGCGCGCCCCGAAGTCAGCTGGCTATCCGGACCATCTGTACCGGCGGTGGTGCGCGGCGGGTTTGGACGGCAGAGCAATGCCGTCGGGCCAGGGCCGTTCCGAGCTCGCGCAGTTGCGCAAGGGATCGGGCCTGGTTTTAGCCTGCCCGCGCGCAGGATCTGGCGCGCAGGCAGGCTGTCAGGCGGATGCACGTCTTAGTGCGCCCTTGGGGTGGCGGTTTGGGCTGATGCCGGATTCTCGCTCAGACGCTGCGTGAGTTCTTCGAGGTGGTGGGTAAGAACAGGCACGCTGCCATGGTGCTGATCGAGGAAGGAGGAGAACTGATCGCGTTCTTCGATTGCAAGCCAGACGCCAACCACACCGACGTCAATGACCTTGAAGCCGTCGCCTCTGGGGACAAGACGAAAATCGACCTGGATGGGTTTGGTGTCACCGCCGGGCTGGACGAGGGTGGTCTCGACGATGAAGTCCCCCGGGGCCCGCTGAACGCCTCCTGTCACCTTGAGGCTCTGACCGGAAAAGGCGGTAAGGCGGGCCTCGTAGATGGCAATCGCATAATTCTTGAAGGCGGTGATGAAATCGTTGACCTCTGCGGGGCTCGCCTGGCGCCGGCCGGCACCCAGGGTGAAAATGGCGGTGCGGCGGATGTCGGAGAGCCCGATGAGGAAGCTGCGGAACTCCTCACGGCGCTGGGCCTGGGTCAGGCTTTTATCGGAAAGAATGCCGAGACCGCGGTCGATATTGGACTGGACGAAGTGCTCGGCCTCAGCCGTCGTGGCGGCGCGGGCGGAGGCCGGCAGGAAGGCGCCGGCAAGGCTCAGCATCAAGGCAAAGACTGCAAGGCGAAAGGGGGAAGAGTGGGTCATGACAAGTCCTTAGCGGGGGGTGGCCGTCGAACGCGGGGGGTGACCGCTTCCATCCCAAGCTATCGCATGACTGATGGCAAGTTGATGGCGGAATAAAATTTGCCGCAAACAATGTCGGCCCAATCCGCAATATCACTTGCATATAGACATAAAGATATATTTATATCCATATGCGAAACAGGATAATCCTGTGATGGCGAGGGACGAGCCAGGATATGGACCAGCTTCTGACCATGTTGCGAGCGGCCGGTGACGGCACACGGCTGCGCCTGCTCATTCTTCTGAGCGAGGCTGAGCTGACGGTGAGCGAACTCACCCAGATCCTGGGCCAGAGCCAGCCACGGGTATCGCGCCATCTGAAGCTGCTGTGTGATGGCGGGCTGATCGAACGCTTCAAGGAGGGCAGCTGGGTCTTCTACCGCGCGGCGGATACTGGCCCTGGCACCGACTTCGCCCGCGGGCTCCTCGCACTCGCCGACCGGCAGGAAGGGGTGGCGCTTGCCGATGGTCGCCGGCTTGGGGAGGTGCGCAAGGCGCGCGCTGAAGTGGCAGCCGCATTTTTTGCCGCCAACGCGGCCCAGTGGGAGAGGCTGCGCTCGCTCCACGCACCCGAAAAGGATGTCGAAGCGGCCATTGTGCGCGTGATCAAGGCAGCCCCCCTCAGCACACTCCTCGATGCAGGCACCGGTACCGGGCGCATGCTCGAACTTTTGGCTCCCTTCATTGAACGCGGTGTCGGCGTCGATGTCAGCGCCGAGATGCTGGCGATCGCCCGCGACCGGCTGGCGCGGGCAGCCATTCACCATTGCCAGGTCCGCCTCGCTGATATTTTCCATTTGCCGTTTGCAGCTGATGCCCCAAGCTTTGATGCCGTCCTGTTTCATCAGGTCTTGCACTATCTCGATGATCCTCAGGCCGCGATCATCGATGCCGCGCGTGTACTGCGCCCCGGCGGGCGCATTCTGGTGGCGGATTTCGCGCCACATTCACTTGAATTCCTGCGTACCGAGCTTGCCCATCGCCGGCTGGGCTTCTCCGACGCTGAGGTCTTGGGCTGGTTTCGCGCGGCGGGTCTCAGTCCGCTGTCGACCGAGGCCATCGCGCCGGCCATCGCCGCAAGCCACGATACGCTGACCGTCAAGATCTGGGTCGGCGGCCGCAACGCAGAGCACCTCAATCTCACACAGAAAGATGCGGCATGAGCCTGAAGCGTCTGGTCCGACTTGAGCCTGCAATCCGCGTGTCCTTCGAATTCTTCCCGCCCAAGACCGAGGACATGGAAGTTCAGCTGTGGCAGGCCATCCGCAGACTGGCGCCCCTGGCGCCCAGTTTTGTCTCGGTGACCTATGGTGCCGGTGGTTCCACCCGTGACCGCACTCATGCCACCGTCAAGCGCATCATCGAGGAAACCTGCCTTCTTCCGGCGGCCCATCTGACCTGCGTTGGTGCCTCAAGAGCCCAGATCGATGATATCGTGCGCGCCTACTGGCAGGTGGGCGTACGCCACATCGTGGCGCTGCGCGGAGATATGCCCGACGCCGGAGCCCCCTACCAGCCCCATCCTGACGGCTATCTTTCAACCGCCGAACTCGTGCGCGGCATCCGCGCCATTGCGCCCTTTGAAGTCTCGGTCTCCGCCTATCCGGAACGTCATCCCGAATCGCCAAGCTTTGCCCACGACCTTGCACTGCTCAAGGCCAAGGCCGATGCCGGTGCGAGCCGGGCGCTCACCCAGTTCTGCTTTTCTACCGAAGCCATGGCCCGCTTCCGTGACGAGGCGGCGCGCCAGAACATTGCCATGACGATCGTACCAGGGCTCATTCCCACCACCAACATCAAGGGGATCGCGCGCATGGCGGTGCGTTCTGGCGCGCAGGTTCCGGACTGGTTGCTGCGCCTCTACGACGGCCTTGATCATGACCTCGAAACCCGCCGGCTGATCGCCGCCAATGTTCTGGTCGAACAGGTCGAGGAGCTTTCGGCCGAAGGCTTTGAACAGTTTCACTTCTATACACTCAATCAAGCCGATCTCACCTACGCCGCCTGTCGCATCCTCGGCCTTGGGGTGAGCAAGACGGAACCCGAAAAGGACCTCACATGAACCGCGCTGATCGCATCTCTTGGATAAAAGCTGAGGCGAAGGAGCGTATCCTTGTGCTGGACGGCTCCTGGGGCGTGATGATCCAAGGTTACAAGCTTGCCGAAGAGGATTTTCGTGGCAGCCGCTTTGCCAACCACAGCCATGACCTCAAGGGCAACAACGACCTTCTGACGCTGACCCGTCCGGACATCATTGAAGATATCGGCACTGCCTATCTGGAAGCCGGCGTCGACATACTGGAGACCAATACCTTCAACGCCACGAGCATCAGCCAGGCCGATTACGGACTGAAGGATGTGGTGCGCGAACTCAACCGCGAAGGCGCCCGTCTTGCCCGCAAGGTCTGCGATGCCCATACGACGGCGACGTGGCCCCGCCTGGTGGCCGGCGTCCTCGGCCCTACCAACCGCACGGCCTCGCTGTCGCCGGACGTCAACGATCCGGGGTTTCGCAATGTCACCTTTGATGAACTCGGTGCCACTTATCTTGACGCCACGCTGGGGCTCATCGAGGGCGGCGCCGATCTCATCATGATCGAGACGGTGTTTGATACCCTGAACGCCAAGGCCGCGATTTTTGCCGTGAAGGAGGCCTTCGAACAAAGTGGCGTCGAG
>JAKAVI010000410.1:11198-21118 GCA_021817355.1 Pseudomonadota bacterium
CTGTCGGGGCGCATGCTGACCGGCCAGACCCCCGAGGCCTTCTGGCACTCGGTGCGTCATGCCAAGCCCTTTGCGATCGGCCTGAACTGCGCCCTCGGTGCAGCCGAACTAAGGCCCTATGTCGCCGAACTGGCGCGTGTGGCCGATACTCTTGTCTCCGCCCATCCCAATGCCGGCCTGCCCAATGCCTTCGGCGGCTATGATGATACACCCGAGCACATGGCAGAGCTGATCGGTGAGTTTGCCCGCTCCGGCATCGTGAATATCATCGGTGGCTGTTGTGGCACCACGCCCGCGCACCTGAAGGCCTTTGTCGCCGCGGTCAAAGGCGTTACCCCGCGCCCGCTTCCCGAATTGCCACGCCATCTGCGTCTGGCAGGCCTTGAGCCCTTCACGCTGACGCCGGACCTGAATTTCGTCAATATCGGAGAGCGCACCAATATCACCGGTTCAGCCAAGTTCCGAAAGCTCATCGAAGCCGGCGATTACGAAGCCGCCCTTGATGTCGCCCGCGCCCAGGTTGAGAACGGCGCCCAGATCATCGACGTCAACATGGATGAGGGACTGATCGATTCGGAAGCGGCCATGCGGCGCTTCCTCTCCCTCATCGCCGCGGAGCCCGATATCGCGCGCGTACCGGTGATGATCGACAGCTCCAAATGGAGCGTCATCGAGGCCGGTCTCAAGGTCGTCCAGGGCAAACCCATCGTCAATTCGATCTCGCTCAAGGAAGGCGAGCAGAAGTTTCTTGAGCAGGCCAAGCTGGTGCAGCGTTATGGTGCAGCGGTCATCGTCATGGCCTTCGACGAAGCCGGGCAAGCCGACAGCGAGACCCGCAAGGTCGAGATCTGCACCCGCGCCTATCACCTGTTGCGCGAGCGGCTCGACTTCGCCCCGGAAGACATCATCTTCGATCCCAATATCTTCGCCGTCGCCACCGGTATCGAAGAGCACAATGGTTATGGTCTTGCCTTTCTGGAGGCCGCGCGGCGCATTCGCGAGAGCCTGCCCTACACCCATATTTCGGGCGGGGTGTCGAACTTCTCCTTTTCCTTTCGTGGCAACGAGACCGTGCGCGAGGCGATGCATTCGGTCTTTCTCTATCACGCCATCAGGCTCGGCATGGATATGGGCATCGTCAATGCCGGCCAGCTCGCGGTGTACGAGGATGTCCCCTCGGAATTGCGTGAGGGCATCGAGGATGTGCTGTTCAACCGGCGTGAGGATGCCACCGAACGGCTGCTCGATCTGGCCCAGCGCTTCCGCAATGATTCGACCGGCGCTAAAAGTGAAACCTCGCTTGCCTGGCGCAGCACGAGCGTCGAGGAACGGATCAAATATGCCCTGGTGCACGGGATCACGGATTTCATCATTGAGGACACCGAGGAAGCCCGGTGCGCGGTCGCCCGGCCCCTGCATGTCATCGAGGGCCCGCTGATGGCGGGCATGAATGTGGTGGGCGACCTCTTTGGTGCCGGCAAGATGTTCCTGCCTCAGGTGGTGAAATCCGCTCGGGTGATGAAGAAGGCGGTGGCCCATCTCTTCCCCTTTATGGAAGCCGAACAGGCCGAAATGAAGACCAAGGAGCCGGCCGGAAAGATCGTGATGGCCACCGTCAAGGGCGACGTCCACGACATCGGCAAGAACATCGTTGGTGTGGTGCTGCAGTGTAATGGTTATGAGGTCGTCGATCTTGGAGTGATGCAGCCGGCGCAGGTCATACTCGATGCCGCCCGCAAGGAGGGCGCCAATATCATCGGGCTCTCCGGGCTCATCACGCCCTCACTCGACGAAATGGTGCATGTCGCCAGCGAGATGGAACGCCAGGGCTTTGAGATTCCGCTTCTGATCGGAGGCGCAACGACGAGCCGGGTACACACGGCCGTCAAGATCGCGCCATCCTATCGACGCAATCAGGCCGTTTATGTCACCGACGCCAGCCGGGCCGTAGGCGTGGTTTCAAGCCTGCTCAGCAAGACCCAGAGCGCGACGTTCACCAGCACCATCAGGGACGAATATGCCGATATCGCACGACGCCATGCGGCTGGACGCACACAGCAGCGCCGGCTCCCGCTGAGTGCGGCGCGGGCCAATGCCGGAGTGCTGGATTTTACGGACTATACCCCACCCAAGCCGAGCTTTCTGGGCGTGCGCGCTTTTGCTGATTACGACCTCGCCGAACTCGTCCTCTATATCGACTGGACGCCGTTCTTCCGCACCTGGGAGCTTGTGGGGCCCTTTCCCCAGATCCTTGACGACGACAAGGTGGGCGAGGCGGCACGCGGCCTCTACCGCGACGCCCGGGCGATGCTGGAGAAGATCGTGCGCGAAAAATGGCTCACCGCCCGGGCCGTCATCGGCTTCTGGCCGGCGGCGCGCGATGGCGATGACATCATTCTTTTCACCGATGACACACGCAAAGAGCAACGTGCGCGCCTGCACACGTTGCGCCAGCAGATGCCCCGCGAGAGCGGGCGCCCCAATCTCGCCCTTGCCGATTTCATCGCCCCTGTGGGCTCGGTTCCCGACTATATCGGAGGCTTTGCCGTGACCACGGGGCTTGGCGAGGACGAACATATCAAGCGCTTCGAGGCGGACCGCGACGACTATTCGGCGATCCTGCTGCGGGCCCTTGCCGACCGCTTGGCCGAAGCCTTTGCAGAATGCCTGCATGCAAGGGTGCGACGTGACTTCTGGGGCTATGCAGCCGATGAAACCCTCTCCAATGCCGAACTTATCGCCGAAAATTATCGCGGCATCCGTCCGGCTCCGGGCTATCCGGCACAACCTGATCACACCGAAAAGCGCACGCTCTTCGACCTTCTTGATGCACCTGGCAAGGCCGCCATCACGCTCACCGAAAGCTGCGCGATGTTACCGGGCTCCTCGGTCAGCGGGTTTTATTTTGCCCACCCGCAGGCGCGGTATTTCGGTGTCGGCAAGATCGAACGCGACCAGGTTGAAGATTATGCCCGGCGCAAGGCCATGAGCATTGAAGAGTGCGAACGCTGGCTATCGCCCATCCTCAACTATGATCCAAAGGCCCGCAACGCCGCCTGAGGGCAGGAAGATGCAAGGGGCTTGCCTGCCCCTGTGGCTAAGGCGGACCAAAGCCGCCGCCGCCTGGGGTTTCGATGACAATGACATCGCCCGCACCAAGCTCGGCGCTGTCGCGGCCCTGCAGTAACTCGTGGCGCCCGTCATGACGCAAGATGGTGGTGCGGCCACATTGTGCCGCTTCACCACCCTCAAGCCCGAAGGGCCCGGTCTGGCGCCGCGTGGAGAGAATCGCCGCCGACATGGCTTCGCCAAAGCGGATGCGCCGTACCACCCCGTCGCCGCCATGGTGACGGCCGCGTCCGCCGGAGCCCGCGCGGATTGAAAACGCCTCAAGCACCACTGGAAAGCGGGTTTCCAGTACCTCCGGATCGGTAAGGCGTGAATTTGTCATATGGGTGTGTACCGCCGACTGTCCGTCAAAGTCGCGTCCGGCACCGGCGCCGCCACAGATGGTTTCATAATATTGGTAGTGCGCATTGCCGAAGGTGAGATTGTTCATCGTGCCTTGCGAGGCGGCCAGCACGCCCAAGGCCCCGAAGAGCGCATCAACCACCGCCTGGCTGGTTTCGACATTGCCGCCTGCGACCGCTCCTGGCGGGCGCGGGCTGAGCAGCGTGCCGTCGGGAATATGGATCTCGAGCGGCTTGAGACAGCCGGCATTCATCGGAATGTCGTCCTCCACGAGACAGCGGAAGACATAAAGCACTGCCGCTTTGGTGACCGAGCGGGGGGCGTTCAGATTGTTCTTGGCCTGCGCACTCGTGCCAGTGAAGTCGATCCTCGCCGTACGCCGGCCGCGGTCGACGCGGATTTGCACTTTTATTTGGAGTCCATCATCCATCGGCATGACGAATTCGCCATCGCTGAGAGCTCCGATGACCCGGCGGACGCTTTCTTCGGCATTGTCCTGGACGTGGCCCATATAGGCGCGGACCGCCTTCAGTCCGTACTGGCTGCACAGCCGGGCCAGTTCCTGTGCACCCTTGGTGCAGGAGGCGGCCTGGGCCTTCAGATCGGCAATGTTCTGATCGGGATTGCGCGCAGCAATTGCCGCGCTGGAGAGGATCGCGCGTACCTGGTTCTCCTCGAAGCGGCCCTGGTGGATCAGCCTTTCCCCGTCAAAGAGCACACCTTCCTCCTCGATGCGCTCGGAAAAAGGTGGCATCGACCCTGGCGAAATCCCGCCAATGTCGGCGTGATGACCTCTTGCGGCGACGAAGAAGGCGCGTTCCCCGGCAATAAAGACCGGCGCCACCACCGTGATATCAGGCAGGTGGGTGCCGCCATCATAGGGCGCGTTGGTGACGAACATGTCGCCTTCGCCCATCTGCGGATGCTTGCGCAGAACCGCCGTGACGCAATCGCCCATCGAACCCAGATGGACCGGCATATGCGGTGCGTTGGCGACAAGAGCGCCCGTGCCATCGAAGATCGCGCAGGAAAAATCCAGTCGCTCCTTGATGTTGACTGATGATGCGGTGTTTTGAAGTGTCGCTCCCATCTGTTCGGCGATGGCCATGAACTGGTTGGCAAAGACTTCGAGCAGGACCGGATCGACCTCGGTGCTGGCCAGCTCCGGACGGTGCGAGGGCCTCGTGCGTTCGAGGACGAGATCGCGCCTTGGGGTCAGCCGCGCCCGCCAGCCTGGTTCTACCACGATCGTCTGATGGGGCTCGATAAGCAGGGCCGGCCCGTTGATGGAGGCATGCTGGCTGAGGGCGTCGGTGTGAAGGACCTGCGCCTCATGCCAGGCGTTCTGACTGAAGATCTTGGTAGCCGCGATGGGCTGGGCGATTTGCTCCTGGGGCTTGCTTGCCGTGACGTCGGCGGGCGCCTGATCATCACTCTGTACTTCTACTTCCAGGGCTTCGCCGATCAGTTCCTTGCCATCAAAGCCAAAACCATAAAGACGCCTGTGGGCGCTGCGAAAATCTTCCGCCATCTGTTCCAGGGAGCCAAGCTTTATCGGCAGCGTCGTATCACTGCCGCTGTAGCGGACGTGCACCTTGCTTTCGACGCGCAACTGGCGCGCTCCTTGTTCGTGGAGCTCCGTGCTCAAGGCCGCGCGCATGGCGGCGGCCATGGTGGCGATCTCGTTCACCCTCGCAGCTGACAGAACTCCGCCAAGGGCGCTCTGGCGCAGGCTACGCAGGCGCGCCCGCTTCATGCCATAGGCCGACAGCACGCCCGAAAACGGATGGATGAAGATGGTGGTGATGCCGAGGGCATCGGCTACCAGACAGGCATGCTGGCCACCGGCACCACCAAAGCAGTTCAGCACATAGTCGCGGGTGTCATAGCCTTTGGCGACCGAGATCCGCTTGATCGCCGCGGCCATGTTTTCCACGGCGATGCGGATGAAGCCATCGGCGACGGCTTCCGGTGTGCGGTCATCGCCAAGCTGCGCCGCCAACGCGGCAAATTTTTCGCGCACCACCTCCTCGTCAAGCGGCTGATCGGCGGCAGGACCAAAAATCGCCGGAAAATAGGCGCCCTGCAGTTTGCCGACCATGACATTGGCGTCAGTGACGCAGAGAGGTCCACCACGGCGGTAGCAGGCCGGGCCGGGATCGGCGCCGGCACTTTCGGGTCCGGCGCGGAAACGGGCGCCGTCATAGCTGAGGATGGAGCCGCCGCCGGCGGCCACGGTGTGGATTGCAAGCATGGGTACGCGCAGGCGTACCCCCGCCACCTGGGTTTCGTATTCGCGCTCGTAGCTGCCATCAAAGCGCGACACGTCGGTGGAGGTGCCGCCCATATCAAAGCCGATCGCCCGCTGAAATCCCGCCTCGAGTGCGGTTTCGGCCATGGCCACGACCCCGCCCGCCGGCCCCGAAAGGATCGCATCCTTGCCGCGGAAATAGTCGGGTGCCGCAAGTCCGCCATTGGAGGTCATGAAGCTGAGGCGCACGTCGGGCAGGGCCCGCCCGATCCGCTCGGCATAGCGCGCCAGAACCGGGGAGAGATAGGCATCCGCAACGGTGGTGTCGCCGCGGGAGACATACTTCATCAGCGCCACCGTTTCGCAGCTGACGGAGATCTGGGTGAAGCCCGTTCTGCAGGCAATATCCTGCGCCCGCATTTCATGGTGAGGAAAGCGATAGCCATGGAGGAAGACGATGGCGATGGCACTGATGCCAAGCAAGCGCGCCTGGTGCAATTGCGCGGCCAGATCCTCCTCGTCGAGGGGGGTAAGAACCTCGCCGCTTGCACTGATTCGTTCCTTGGCCTCGATGACGCGCTCATAGAGCATCTCTGGCAGATCGATATTCAGGGCGAAGAGCTTGGGCCGGTTCTGATAGCCGATGCGCAGCTGGTCACGGAACCCCTGCGTGGTAACCAGAGCAACCCGCTCCCCCTTGCGTTCCAAAAGGGCATTGGTGGCGACGGTGGTGCCCATGCGGACTTCGCCCACAAGCCCACGCGGTATCGGTGCATTTGCCGCCAGGCCAAGACAGCGTCGGATGGCTTCAAGGGCGGCGTCATCATAGGAGGGATCAAAGGACAAGAGCTTCATGGAGGTCAGCTGCCCATCCGGTGCCTGCGCGACGACGTCGGTAAAGGTGCCGCCGCGATCGATATAAAAGTTCCATCTTCCGGACATTGAGACGATCAACTCCACGCTCATCATGCCCCGGCTCGGGGGCGGTATTTGAACTTACGCATCGCATTTTTTCGGCCAATGGCCTAATCCTTCCCCATGTCAATCTGGGGAAAATTGAGTGGCGCGGCCGCGGGGCTGCTAGCCGGGGGCCCGCTTGGCGCCCTTTTGGGCGCCATCACGGGCCACGTCCTGATTGACCGATCTCAAGCCCATGATCCCGACCACCCCGGCATAGCCTTTACCATCGCCATCATCGCGCTTGCGGCCAAGATGGCGAAGGCGGATGGCACCGTCACCAATGATGAGGTCGAAGCCTTCCGCCGGATCTTTCGCGTGCCGCCCCATGAAGAGGCCAATGTGCGGCGGATCTTCAACTTCGCCCGCCAGGACACCGCCGGCTATGAAACCTATGCTCGCCAGATCGCAAACCTGTTCCGGGGCCGGCCAGCCATTCTCGAGGACGTGCTCGATGGCCTCTTTGAGATCGCCACCGCTGATGGCGTACTGCATCCCGGCGAACTGAGTTTTCTTGCACGCGTGGCTGACATTTTCGGTTTTACTCCGGATGCCTTTGGACGCATCCGCGCCGCACATTGCGGTCCGGAGGACGCTGATCCCTACGCCGTGCTGGGCGTTGCGCGCGAGGCCTCCGATGAGGAAATCAAACACACCTATCGCCTCTTGGTCCGCGAGAACCATCCCGACAGCCTCATCGCCCGTGGCGTCCCAGAAGAATTCATCGCCCTGGCCAATGAGAAACTCGCCGCCATCAACGGCGCCTACGAGACCATACGCAAAGCCCGCCAGGCACTTTAAATAAGGGCAGTCAGGTCAGCTGGTGAACTCCTCATTCGAAATGACCCGCTAGAGCCCGCAAGCCCCGGCGTTCAGGCCGGGGTAAGGGCGTCCTGAACGATGCGATAGCGAGCCGTGTGGGTGATGACTTTCTTGCGCTCAATGCGGCGTCCGCTGCTGTTCGATGTATTGTCTGAGCATGCTGATCGGCGCCGCCATAAAGGTGGCCAAGATCGCGACTAAAGAGACCACTGAATCTCCTGCGACCGACGCACAGGCGGTCAAGTGCGGAAAGGCTGGAGGCGCGAAAGGCGGCCCGGCGAGGCCCCTTAAGCTGAGCCCGCAGCAGCGCGAGGAGATTGCGCGCGTTGCCGCTTCGGCCCGCTGGAAAAAGTCGGACTAACCCACGCTGTCTAGCTGCCCCAGCTCTTCCAGGTCAATGCTGAAGTTGAAGTCGATCTGGATTGGTGCGTCAGGGCACTTGCGCTCACTGTAGCTATCCATGTCGATCTTAAGCTGGAGACATTTGCCCAAGATGTGGTTTCGGCGGTTCGCCGCTGCCACTTCCATAAAAGGCTTCGGGGCATTTAGATCACCCCACTTCATCACAAGCTGCCCATTCTCGCGAATGCGAGCCGCATAGAACTTCCGAACGCTTCTGCCTTTCTTGTCCTTGACATGCTCAAGACCCATGGCGCGGCCAATTCATTCGGCTGCCTGTGCCACAGCCATCCCGCGTGTTAACTCATAACGAGCATTCGCAACGGCCCACTCGCCAATCTCCAGCTTTGATGCCGGACATGGATTCCCCGCGGCGCGGTAGTCCTCGACAATCTTTAGAAGCTGTTCGTTCAGAGTCGCCATTTTAAGCTCCGTTAGAATGCAGCGGCGGAGTTGTTCCCCACCCGTCGGTAAGCGCTGTGCGCGTGATGATTTCCCTGATTCTCACCAGATGCTTATGGAAGTGCGTATATGGCACCTCCTTCCGGTATTGTAGACGTCCAACAACCAAGCCGGGGTGAACGTGAATTCGCTTAGCAAACAACAGAATGTGTTGCTCGGAATAAAGCGGCCTGACGCGAATAATAAAATTCTGTAGCTCAGACTCAGGCACACAAAATTCAGCAGCAGCCTCATTTGCCAACTCTTCTGCCTTCGGCAGGGGCTCGCTTCGCTCCAGGCGTTCGCTCAATTCAATGTCGATATGTTGCCCGTCGCAATTGAGAATGTGTTCGATCTCATGCCGCAGAACGAACCAAAAATTGTTGATCCGATCAAACCGGATGGCGAGTGCTATAGCTGGGCTATCGGGGTTCAGCCAAAACGCGGCCCCGTCGATCTTCGAGTTGGGAAGGAACTCGACAATCACAAAACGCACACCTGCCGCCGCCAAGATGGCTGGTACCTGACGGATTTCCTCAGGGGAGATGAGGAGTTCTGTTAACTTCTTGATCGCGGCGTGCAGTTTTGCGGGTCGGTAAGACCCCGATACAGGTGCAGCCTCCGCAAGCTGCTTTGCCCGAAAGAGCCAAGCCAACTGGAGGGGCGTACGCTCGTCGTAGTCGGTTGCCTTCGTGGCGTGCGGTAGCACGGGATTCTCGTCCAGCGACTTGAGGTTGAAGAACTGCAGGACGCGGCGCTCCGTAACCTCAAGGTTTTCCGATTGCTCAATCCAGTGTCTCTTGGTCATTTCTCTGACGGGAAATTTATCGTAAAGGTGCGCTCGCCTGCTTACCCTCTTGTCCGCAGGTTCGCAGTTGGGGAGTCGGTATACGCTATCCAAATTCATCCAATATAGCGCGCTGGTTCCGAAAGCATCAGCAAGCCCGCGGGCCGTCTCTGGTGTGATCTGCTTCTTAGCGTTGACGAGTTCATTTACCAGCCGAAGGGGGCGTCCCATGATCTGGGCCAAGTCCTCTTGTGTCCATCCGCGAGCCTCAAGCTCCTCTCGAATGAACTCTCCGGGTTGGAACACCTCTGCGGCTACACGGTTCAACATTTTGCTGCACTCCCCCCTCAGTGGTAGTCCACGATTTCGAAAATGCGGACGACCTTGTTGGAGGACCCTCCTTCTAGCATTACGATCAAACGCCACGGGTCATTGCGCCTCATGGAGTACTGCCCCGCACGGCCCCCCCCTTTAGCTTTTCGAAGTTCAGCGAACGCAACGCGTAAAGATCCCTTTCGTTAGTTGCCGACCGGCACTGTCTCAGTTTGAAATCTGACCCGGTTGAAGACTGGTCGGCCCAGGCATACGTTGGGCAGGTAGCCCGGAGCCTGGCATGGCGAAATATACTTTCAAGCACTTTCGGCGCAGCCTCCCGTCGATCTCTTCGGCGGGACAAAAAATTGCTGAGCACAGCTTTGAGGCTCTCGATCCTGCTGCCGCCGAAAACTACGCCCGGCAGAACTTGATGGGCGATTTCCAAGACGGGACCGACTTTGCGGACATTCACGATGA
>JAKAVI010000004.1 GCA_021817355.1 Pseudomonadota bacterium
ATCAGCTGCAGCGCTAGCATAGGCGCGACACTTGCCCTCAAAAATGGGAGCATCCATCGCCACCATCAGTGTCGTTCCTTCCACCAAAATCCCTGTTACATGGCTTTTGTTCCGATAGAGATCGGCAGTGAACGCCTCAATGTTAACCCGGTTTTGCAGCTCCCTTAGCTGCCGTGCCTGAGACCGTTCCTTGAGAGGTCGCAAGAGGCCTTTGATGGCTTGTAGCTGCTGTTCCGGAGTGCGGATCGAGGGCTCGATGGGATTGGGGGCGAGTGTGGATGTAAAGGAAGGCTTCTTTGGGTTTCCGGAGAAGGTCAGGGTAATTCCGGCACTGTCCCCATAAAGCCATTCGGCGCCAATCTGCACCGAGTCCGATAGCTGGTATTGTAGCCCGAAATTGACCTGATATTTTGGTGCAAGGATGTGGAGCGACTGTTCGAGTTTGTAGCGATCACTGCTATATTCGGCAGCAAAGGAAAGGTGCGGGATCGGTGTGCGCCAGACGACGCCGCCAAAAACGCCGACATGCGGGCCGTGGAAGAATGTATTTGGGTTGAAGGAACCTGCTGCACCAAACTCTGAACGGGTTTTGAATGAAGTTGCCAGGTATCCAAAGGGATTTGGAATGGACTCGGCTGATGCCAGGCGGCCCCAGCCCAACCCCAAGGTCACATCAAAATTGTCAAAGATACGCTTGGTGGCAGCAAGATATTCGGCCGAGTAAATGCCGGTGCCGACGAGGTCACGAACGCCGAGCACGACCGCAGGTCTGTAACTTCCTTCCCGAAAGAGCCTCAAGGCCAAACCGAAGCTTCGATCATAATATTGGCTATTGGAGGGATCGAGGTGGGATGTATGCAAAATCGAGTATCGGAAATTGAACTCGAGCCAGGGAAGGGCCTGGAAGCCAAAATTATATCGCTGCAGGTTGTCGTAGAAGCTCGCCGACATGCTCAGTTCGCCATCGGGGGGCATCCGGGCGCTAGGCATTTCGATCATGCCAAGGGACCCGAAGGTGGTACGCGGCAGCGGAAATGCATCCTGCGTCTGTGCTGAGGCGGCAGGCCCGAGCAGCGCAATGGCAAGGCCCAGGGTGGTTGCCGCCCCGGCTTTTTTACGCCCGGACCCTTTCATGGTTCTGTGACGACACCCAAAGACCTGCCCGCCCGCTGGGCCCTGCGCGTCGCGCCGCGTGCGCGCACAATGATCACCTCCTTGCCGGTCCCCTAAGCCGTTGGCAAGTAAATTCTTTTGTTCACTGCTCGGGTTTGGTGTGATACTTCCCGCCTGTATACCAGCGGTCCGATGGGGAGCGTTAGATGGGGTTTGGGCGCAGGCTGGCCGGTTCGGCTTGGCAGTGGCTGAGGCAGCATGGAGCGGCGATTTTGGTGGTGGGGCTTCTTCCGGGCCTCGCACTTGCGCAAAGTTCGCTCTCCGGAGTGCCGCTCTCACAAGATCAGCTGCAGCAGCTGATGCAGGCGCGCGGAAACACTGGCGCCGGAAGTGTGCAGGGCCAGCAGCAGCCTACGTCGACGGTGCTGAGGCCCGCCCCGATGCTTACTCCAAATCTTCCGCCCTCGCGCCTCGAGCAGATCCTGTCCCGCAGAGCCGGTGTAGAGCTTCGCCAGTTTGGCTATGACCAATTTGGCGTGGGTCAGACGGTTACCGTCCCGCAGATTGGAGCAATTGCCAACGATTATGTGCTTGGGCCCGGCGATGAAATCATCGTCGATCTGCGTGGCCAGGTAAATGCGCAGTATACCGTGCCGGTGACCCGCAGTGGCCAGGTGGTATTGCCAAAGCTTGCCCCTATTCAGGCGGCAGGACGGACCCTGGGCGCGTTCAAGGAGGATCTGGACGCGGCCGTAAAGCGCGCCTTTGTGGCAACCCAGGCCTATGTCAGCATTGGTCAGTTGCGCCAGGTTTCGGTGCTGGTGGTTGGTGACGTGGCCAATCCCGGCACCCGCATCGTGACAGGGCTGTCGACACCGGTTGATGCCATATTGCTTTCAGGTGGCATCAAGAAGACTGGGTCATTACGTAATGTTGAGCTAATTCGTGATGGCCATATCACGCATATCGATCTTTATGATTTTCTGACCCAGCACGGGACGGCAAAGTCGATCGCCCTGGCTGATGGCGATCGCATTCTCGTGCCCCCGCTGGGGCCAACAGTGGCGGTCACCGGCTGGGTACGCCGGCCGGGGATTTATGAACTTGCCCCAGGTGAGCGCGCGGTTTCTGTTAGAAGCCTAGTGTCGCTGGCTGGCGGTCTTGAAGTTCGTGGAGCCTATCATCTGTCGGTTCTACGGGTGACGATGAGCGGGGAATCGCAGATGACCTCCGCCAATCTCTCATCCCAGATGCATGACAGCGATATTCTTTATGTTAAGCCAGCGGTGGACCAATCGGTCAATCGCGCCACACTTGCCGGTGGCAGGGCACTTTCGGGGGCATTTCCAATTACCCATGCAACGACCCTGTCCGAGGTCATCAGGGCCCCGGGCGCCCTTGGAGAGTCACCCTACACTCTTATCGGGCTGGTATCGCGGCGGGACCCCAAAACTTACTTGCGCAAGCTGATCGCGTTTTCGCCGGTTGCCGTCCTCAATGGTCGCTCGAATATGGTCCTGCAGAGCGATGACGTGGTGAAAGTATTTTCGATGGACCAGTTTGAACTGATACGAAAGGTCATCGATCAGTTTGCGAACTACCAGCAGGCCGTGGGGGCCGCAGCGCGCAACCCCTCTTCGGCAGTTGCCAGCCACTTTAATTTTTCAACTGCTGGAGAAGCGACACATGGCGGAAACGGGGTGGCAGCACTTGCCGCGTTGCAGGCGGCCAAGGCCTCACAGGCGGGTACCTCAGGCAGCGAACGCACCATTGCGGGTCTCAGCGGCAGTGCGCCCGTCAACACCGCTGGTGGTACCCCGACCCTCAATCCCGGCGCTGGCCAGAAGACGCTGGCGCGAGGCAATGGGGAGCAGAATGGTGGTGACGAAGCGCGTGAGAAGCCAAAAAATTTTGCCGACATTGCCGAGGAACTCGATGTCACGCCGCTGGTGCTTGCGGATTTTCTGACGGATCACCTCGTCAAGATCGGAGGCGCGGTTGAGGGCCCCGGGCGCTATCTCGTGGGACCAGGCGTCTCACTTGCTGACCTTGTTGCTGTAGCAGGCGGCACGCGCAACTGGGCCGATACCAGCGGTGTCGAACTGACGACGACTACGGTTGATCAGGTTACAGGCAGTTCGGTCACCAAACGGGTGACGCTACCGCTCACCTCCGCACTCTTTGCAAGTTATATAGTGAAGCCACATGACGAGTTCCGCTTCCGCGAGGTCTACACCATTGCCGATGCGGGCAAGGTCACGCTCCAGGGCCAGGTCCGTTATCCTGGAACCTATGAGATGACGTCGGGTGAGCATCTTTCGGGCCTCCTGATCCGCGGAGGGGGGCTCACCAATATTGCCTACCCCTATGGGACAATATTTCTGCGCCGCTCGGTGGCTGAGCAGGAACAAAGTGAAGATCAGAGGGCGGCCAACGACATCGAGACGGGGCTCCTGCAGGCCATGACCCGTGAAGGGAACAACCAGTTGTCTCCCCAGGCCTTTGCTGCCCTTCAGGGATTCGTAAATCAGGTCCGCAATGCCAAGCCCTTGGGGCGGATGTCTGTGATTGCTGATCCGAGCCAGCTCCTGGCCCATCCTTCCCAGGACGTTCTGCTGGAGCCGGGGGATGTGGTCTATATCCCGCAGCGGCCAAGTACGGTCGCGGTCCTGGGCCGGGTACTTCAGCCCGGAAGCTTCCCCTTCCGTCCGGGTCTTTCGACCTCCGACTATATCCGCCTCGCCGGCGGTTATGCTCAGTATGCCGATGAATCGCGGACCTTTGTTGTGCTCCCTGACGGTACTGCTCGGCGGTATCGGAAATCCTGGATCAATTTCGATCAGCCGGATATTCCACCGGGCAGCGCTGTGGTGGTGCCGCGGGACCTC
>JAKAVI010000127.1 GCA_021817355.1 Pseudomonadota bacterium
CAGTGAAGGACGGATGATGGACAGCCTCGACGAGGTACGCGCTCTGGTGGCCAGTGACGACGGCAAGGATTTTGCGTTTGCTTCCCGCGGCTTTATCGCGACGCGGAAGGACCCCAGAATACTGCGCGATGATGGCCGGGGCGTGGCCTTTGATCTCTCGTCCTATGGTTTTCTGGAAGGCCCGGCGCCGGCAAGCGTCAATCCGAGCCTGTGGCGGCAGGCCCAAATCCTGACCCAACACGGCCTCTTCAAGGTCCATGAGCGGATCTACCAGGTTCGCGGCTTTGATGTGTCCACGGTGTCGTTCATCGATGGAGGTGCCGGCTGGATCGTGGTCGACCCCCTGACCACGTTAGAGGTTGCGCGCGCGGCGCTGGAACTTGTCCGCGAGCATGTCGCCGACAAGCCGGTTCTGGCGGTGATCTACTCCCATTCGCACATCGATCACTACGGTGGCGTCGCGGGTGTGGCCGATGCGGCGGCCGTTGCGGCCGGCAAGATCAAGGTGATTGCTCCGGAAGGGTTTCTGGAACATGCCGTGTCAGAAAACATCATTGTTGGCCCGGCCATGCTGCGTCGCGCCCGCTTTCAGTTCGGTCATACGATGGCGCGTAGCAAGGAGGGCGAAATCACCAGCGGGCTTGGCCCCTGTCCCTCCTTGGGCTCTATGTCACTGATCGCGCCGACGGATCTTGTGCATCATACCGGGCAGGAAATGACCATCGGTGAGGTGGTACTGCAATTTCAGCTGACGCCCGGAACCGAGGCGCCGGCGGAAATGAATTTCTTCCTGCCGCAGATGGCCGCGGTGTTCATGGCAGAAAACGCCAATCTGACCATGCACAATCTGCTTCCGGCGCGTGGGGCGTTGGTGCGCGATTGCAAGGCGTGGGCAGATTATCTTACCCAGTCCATCCGGCTGTGGGCTGAGCGCTCCGAGGTGATGTTTGCGGCCCATGGTATTCCGCGGTTTGGCCGTGATGAGATCGTCAGCTTTCTGAAGTCGCACCGTGATGCCTATAAATTTCTTCACGACCAGTCGGTGCGTCTCATGAACGAAGGCTATACCGCAAGCGAAATCGCCGAAGTGCTGACGCTGCCTGATGTCCTGCGCAAACAATGGTTCAACCGCGGCTATTACGGCACGATGAGCCATAATTCAAAGGCCGTGTACCAGCGTTATCTCGGCTGGTATGACGCCAATCCGGCAAATCTCAATCCCTTGCCGCCCGAACCTGCAGCCAAGAAATATGTCGAGGCGTTGGGAGGGGCGGCCAGGGTTCGCGAATTGGCCCGCCACGCCCTTGCGGCCGGCGAGCTGCGCTGGGCGGCCATGCTTCTCAACCATGCGGTCTTTGCTGATGACGCTGACACGGCCTCGCGCATGATGCTTGCCGACGTCTACACCCAACTGGGCTGTGAGAGCGAGGCAGGAACCTGGCGCAACATTTATCTTACCGGTGCACAGGAATTGCGCGACGGCGTGGTACAGCTGCCAGCCATGGGGTTCAGTCCCGATGTGCTGGCTGCAACCACAACGGCTATGCTGTTCGATTTTGCCGCGGTACGGGTCAATCCGCTAAAGGCGGCGGCACACTCATTTTCGATTCGCGTGAAGCTGACGGATCGGCAGGAGAGCCATCTGATCACCATCGGCAATGGTGTGCTCGTGCATGAGATGAATGTGGATGGCAAGGCCGACCTTACCATCACCATGAGCCGTCCTGATCTCCTGCGCACCTTGTTCCTGAAGCAGCCCTGGGCCGATGACGTGAAAGGCGGCCACATCCGCATTGAGGGTGATGCGAGCCTCTATGCGGCACTGGTGGATCTGATCGAACCGATTGTCAGCAATTTCCCTGTGGTGACCCCTTAAGTGGCATGCCCCTTTGGCGCACACCTGCGCTGTGCCCGTGATTTGCGGGCGAGGTGGTGCGCTTGGAGGCCTGTTGCCCCTCTGCTCTGCCGGCTTAAGGGGGCCGCGGTCGTCGTGAGCGCGCGCCGTGGCGGGGACGGGGCCAGGAGGCACCGCCGTCCGGCTTGACAGCCCGCGCGTCATGGCGTTTCTGCCCGGCCCATGAGCAGGGCATTTCTTTTTCCCGGACAGGGCAGTCAGGCGGTTGGCATGGGCAAGAGCCTTGCCGAAGCCTTCGTCAGTGCACGGCACGCATTTGAAGAAGTGGATGATGCGCTCGGCCAGCGCCTGTCCCGGCTGATGTGGGAAGGACCCGAAAGCGAGCTGACGCTGACGGAGAATGCACAGCCGGCAATCATGGCTGCCTCGATGGCGGTGGTGCGGGTCCTCACGGCTGATTGCGGCCTCGAGGTTGGCCGCCATGCGCGCGTCGTGGCCGGTCACTCCCTTGGCGAGTACACCGCGCTCGCTGCGGCCGGGGCCTTTAGCCTCGCCGATGCGGCCCGTCTTCTGAGAACCCGTGGTCAGGCGATGCAGGCGGCAGTACCGGTGGGAGTGGGCGCGATGAGTGCGCTCCTGGGCGCTGACCCCGAGCTTGCCGAAGCCGCGGCGCGTGAGGCCGTGGCGGCGGCGCTTCGCGGCGAGGTCTCGCCTGTGTGCGTCGTTGCCAATGACAACGCCCCAGGCCAGGTGGTGATTTCCGGAACCGCGGCGGCGGTGGCGCGCGCTGGTGAAATCGCACGCGCCAAAGGTGCCAAGCGCGCCATGCCCCTTGCCGTCAGCGCACCCTTCCACTGTCCCCTGATGAAGAAGGCGGCCGATGTCATGGCCGAGGCGCTTGGGCATGTCACGATCCGGCCGCCAGCTGTACCCCTGATTGCCAATGTCACTGCCGCTGAGGTGTCCGAGCCGGAGCGCATTCGTCAGCTCCTGGTTGAGCAGGTCACGGCCCGCGTGCGCTGGCGCGAAACCATTTTGTCCTTCCGCGATCTCATGATTGATGCGACGGTAGAATTTGGCGGAAACAAGGTGTTGACCGGTATGGTCAAGCGTACGGACAAGGATCTGATGCCGATCACGCTGGATTCTCCGGCCGACATCGAAGCTTTTGCAAAATCTCTTTGAGGACGGCGATGTTCGATCTCTCCGCAAAGACCGCACTCGTTACCGGTGCCACAGGCGGCATTGGCGGCGCTGTCGCGCGCCGTCTATATGCCCAGGGAGCACAGGTCGTACTCTCCGGAACCCGTGCCGAAAGTCTGGCACAGCTAAAGAGCGAACTTGGCGGGCGCGCCCATGTTGCCGCCTGCAATTTGGCCGACAGCGCTGCGGTTGAAGCCCTGCCCAAGACGGCAGAAGCCATGCTGGGCGCACCCATCGACATTCTCGTCAACAATGCCGGAATTACCCGCGACAACCTCTTCCTGAGAATGAAGGATGACGAGTGGGATCAGGTGATCGCGGTTGACCTGACCGCAGCCTTTCGGCTGTCCCGCTCCGTGCTGCGTGGCATGATGAAGAAGCGCTGGGGCCGTATCATCTCGATCACCTCTGTGGTCGGCACGATGGGCAATCCCGGTCAAGGCAATTACGCGGCGGCCAAGGCCGGTCTTGTGGGCATGAGCAAGTCGCTGGCGCAGGAGGTGGCAAGCCGCGGTATCACCGTCAATTGCGTGGCCCCAGGGTTCATTGCAACGGCGATGACCGATGCGCTGAGCGAGGCGCAAAAGGCCCAGATCGATGCGCGGATCCCGGCCGGGCGCATGGGGACGGCAGAGGAAATCGCCGCGGCGGTGCTTTTTCTGGCCAGCGAAGAGGCCGGCTACATCACCGGCCAGAGTCTTCACGTTAATGGCGGCATGGTTATGATTTGACAGTATTTTCAATAAGTTAACACCGTGTGGCGGGGCAGGGCCCTTTATGTTACGAAGCAAGCCCGTTACCGGTCACGCGGGAAAATGGTCCTGCCGCGGGCCATTCAACGACGAGCGGCACAGACAACGAACGAGAGGTTGCAAATACAATGAGCGATACTGCGGAGCGCGTGAAGAAGATCGTCGTCGAGCACTTGA
>JAKAVI010000099.1 GCA_021817355.1 Pseudomonadota bacterium
CATCGCCCCGCGCCTGGGCCGAGCGCCACGCCAACCGGAGGTGCTGGATATCCAGGCGACCAGACGCTGCCCGGAAGGCGGCAGCGGTCTGGCGCCAGCTCGCCTCTCCCGCCAGCAGTCCGTGCCAGCTTGTGGCCGGGGTGATCAACCCGTCGAGACGGAACCGGATGACGTGATCGGCGGGCGCCGCTGTGCTTTTGCCATGAAGCCTCAGCCGGTCGGCCATAAGGACGAGGTCAAGCGCGTTGCGGCGCGGATCCTTGCGCAGATGAAATTCCGCATGAACGACGCGAAACAGCTGCGTACGCGCGTCATAGAGCTCGACGTCGATGCGCCGCACCACGTTGTGATCGCCAAGAACGCTTGCGCGCAAGAGCCCCGGGGTGAAGTCAAGCCGGTGACGGGTGCCGTTGCGGTCATACCAGCTGAGCTGCTGGCGTCCAGCCGCTTCCAGGAGGATATGCATATCACCATAGTCGAGGCTGTGCAGCGCAAAGTGCTGGCTTGTCCAGCTCATTGGACCATGACTGGTCTGCAGCTGAAGACGCACATTCCTCAGCACGGCATCAAGGCGAAACGGAAAGCCGCCCGTTTCCACCTTCTCGTAGGACAGGCGGACACCTGGAACCACGTCCTGGCCGTTCAGCCGCGAAAGCGCGGTGGTGAAGCGCTGATAGGCCGACAGCCAGTAAAGCGAGGCCGCAAGCCCGAGCAGCAAGAGTGCAGCAACGGGCGCATAAAGAAAAAAACGATGGGAATAACGCATTCTTCGCTCTAGCCGGTCTTTCAGTCTGGGACGCGTGCCTGCCGCACGACACCAAGGAGTAAGCCTGCCACCTCATCGCCTCCGCATGACGGGGCCAGTGAGGTCGGCTGGTATCCGCCTGGATGCAGCGTCACGCCAGCCTGACCATAGAACGGCCTTCCTGAGGAGCCAACAGCTTCTGTCTGGCGCAGATCCTCAACCAGGCAGTGCCTCTAGCCACACCGCGAATATCCGCAGGCCAGGCAGCTGTCACAGCCTTCGAGCCGGATGAAGCCCGGGCTTGAGCAGCGCGGACAAAACCGCGCCGGGGCGCCTTCGGCAGCGATGGCGACGGCGGTGGCATCAAGCGCCTCATCGGAACGGTGGCGCGCTGCCATGAACCCGATGTCGACCAGATGGCGTTCAATCACATCACCGATTGCGGCCAGAAGTGATGGCACATAGCGGCCCTGGCTCCACTGGCCACCGCGCGGGTCAAACACCGCCTTCAGTTCATCGACAACAAAGCTGACATCACCCCCTCTGCGAAATACCGCCGAGATCATGCGTGTCAGTGCCAGGGTCCAGGCATAGGCCTCCATGTTCTTCGAATTGATAAAGATCTCAAACGGCCGGCGGCGATGATCCTGAAGGATATCGTTGATGGTGATGTAGAAGGCATGATCCGAATCCTGCCAGCGGATCTTATAGGTCTGACCGGCCAGGAGTTCGGGACGATCAAGCGGCTTTGTCATGTAGACAACCGCGCCCTGCGCGGCTTCGGGCGCGCTCACCAAGGTAGGCAAAAGCGCGCTTGCGGCTTCGCTGGTGAGCGGCGACGGCGCCACGCTCAGCACTGAGCCAGTCACCGCATTCGGGCGGTAGGTGGTACAGCCCTTGCAGCCGAGCGCATAGGCATGCAGATAAACGTCCTTGAATGCAGCAAAATCGATGGTTTCCGGAACATTGATGGTTTTGGAGATGGAGGAGTCGATATAGCGCTGGGCAACGGCCTGGACCTGCAGATGGGCTTCGGGGTCAAGATTCTGGGCGTTGACAAAATAGTCCGGAAGAACAGCATCCTCGCCAAACCGGGCACGGAAAAGACGGTAGGCGAAATCGCTGACAACCTCGTCGCTGCGGCTGCCGTCGGCAAGAAGAACCTTGCGGTTGTAGGAATAGGCAAAGACCGGCTCGATGCCGCTGGAAACGTTGCCGGCGAACAGCGAAATGGTGCCGGTGGGCGCAATCGAGGTCAGAAGACCATTACGCAGGCCGTGGCGGGCGATCTTGTCCCGAAGGGCCTCAGGCAGCGCAGCGATATTGGGCCGCTTCAGCATCGCGTCACGGTCAAACAGCGCAAACGCGCCCTTTTCGGCCGCAAGTTCGGCCGAAGCGTCATAGGCAGCATCGCGCAGAACCTGAAGCCAGTGGGCAATGTGCTCGAGGCTCTCGGCCTCACCATAGGTCTGCCGGCAGAAGATCAGGGCGTCAGCCAGGCCGGTAATGCCAAGGCCAATGCGGCGCTTGGCAACGGCTTCTGCCTGCTGCGCCGGGAGCGGAAAGCGGGAGATGTCGATGACGTTGTCCAGAAAGCGCACCGCCGTGCGGGTCAGCGCCGCCAGTTCCTCCAGATCCAGCCGCGCATCGTTACTGAACGGGTCGCGGACAAGCTGCGCCAGATTGATCGAGCCCAGCAGGCAGGCACCATAGGCCGGTAGCGGCTGTTCGCCGCAATTATGCGCCCAAAAGCCATTGGCATCGAAGGCGTTGAGACCTGGTATGGCCGCATCAAACACGGCTTCTTCGCCTTGCGCCTCCAGCTGCGCAACAGTCGCGATGAAAGGTTCGATGGCGGCCACAACCCCGGCCTGCGTCAGTGCCGCCTTCAGCCGCAGCGTGCGGTCGCGATCGCCAAGACCGATCTTGGCAGCAAATCGCCCAAGACTGGCGCCCGTGAGCGCAAGCTCGTAACCAGGATGCAACTTGGCCGTATGGTCGCAGACGGATGACAGCGATGCCACCATTCCCAGACGTAGCAGCATGCGCTGCACGGCACGCAGCTCTTCTGGCGCATCGGCATGCAGACTGAGGCGCGGGCCGTGGGGCAGAGCCGTTATGAGGTCGGCTGCGCCATCGAAGAGACCGCGCAGAAAGCCACAATAAAAGCGCTGCGACCGACGCTCCAGTAAAGCGGTGATGGTCGGTGCAGACAGCGTCATGCCCTGCTTGCGGGCAAGCTCCTCAAGGCCGCTCATGCCAAGATGCCATCGCCCGCTCTGCGCCTCGAAATACAGATCCTGACAGGCGATGCGGCCCACCAGCCTGCCGGCTGCGGCCTGCGCCGCCAGCAGCAGCTGCGGAGTGGCTGGGGCCGGTGTTGCCGCCGCGACCCTCAGACGCTGTGCACTGATACTGAGACCGAAGGCATCGGCAGCGCCGTCACCCGCGCCGTGCACGAGACCAAGCAGAAAGCCTTCGGCCTCCTCATCCTCACTGCGCTCGCCCCACAGCGGGCTCTCCCGGTGATCCTGCAGCAGGATTTCGTCTCCGGCGGAGAACGAGCCGGCCGGCTGCCACTGCCAGCTGACGGACCAGGGTGTGCGCGCCGTCACTTTGCGCAACAGGTGATCGGCGGTGAGACGCAGCTGATAGCCTTCGCGGGTGGCAAGACGATAGACGGGCTTGGTGCCGCGGGCAAAGAAGCCACGACCGTCGCAGGGCCACACCCTACCCGCAGCAACGGCCTGGAACGGCACTCCCGTCAGCTCGCCAATCTGGCGCGGACCTTCGCTCGTGTGGATCCAGCTGTCGGCGGTCAGACAGGGGTTGGTGGCGTGGATGCTCTCACAATAGGCTAGATTGTTCATCGCATTGATGCGATCGATGAAGATCACGCCCGGTTCAGCATAATCATAGGTGGCGCGCATGATGCGATCCCAGAGCTCGCGTGCGCGGAGGGTTTTGTAGACCCGCCCGTCGAACTCAAGCGGCCACTGCCGATCCGCCTTGACCGCGTCAAGAAAGGCATCGCTGACCAGTACTGAAAGATTGAACATCGCGAGCCTGCCTGGCTCGCGCTTGGCAGAGATGAACTCCTCAATGTCCGGGTGATTGCAGGCAAGCGTCGCCATCATCGCCCCACGCCGTGATCCGGCGCTCATGATGGTGCGGCACATCGCGTCCCACACTTCCATGAACGACACCGGACCGGAGGCATCCGCACCAACC
>JAKAVI010000405.1 GCA_021817355.1 Pseudomonadota bacterium
AGGGCCACCTTGTTGGCATCGCGCGCCCGGGAAAACATGCTTTCGCCAAAGAAGGCTCCACCGAGCTTGATGCCATAAAGGCCACCGACGAGCTCGCCGTCCTGCCAGCACTCGAGGCTGTGGGCATGGCCTCGGTGAAAGAGCTCAGTGTAAAGGCTTTCGATCTCCCGATTGATCCAGGTCTCGGTGCGGCCCTGCCCGGGGGCAGCGCAGGCGGCAATCACAGCCGGAAAGTCCTGGTCGCTTGTGATCGTGAAGCGCTCGCTTCGCACCGTGCGGGCAAGGCGGTGACTGACATGCAGGCCATCGAGCGGAATAATCCCGCGCGCATCGGGACTGATCCAGTAGAGGCTCGGGTCAGTGCGGGCTTCGGCCATCGGGAAAAGCCCTTCCGCATAGGCCCGCAGGACCAGCTCCGGGGTCAGACGAGCGGGTGCACGCATTGCGAACTCATGGTGTAAAGCTCTCGCTGGCGGCTGCTCCAGCCGTCAGGGAAGGCTGCCGAAGCGGCGGTTTCGGAGCTTTGAAGATTTCTCAAGAATACTTCATAATTATTTGAAAAGTTAGGCATCTTTAAATCTCTCCCTACCGTCTGACGACCTCTTGTCCCTCTCGACCTGCGCGCGCAGGCCTGAGATCGGGACATCTAGGGTCGTCCTGCGCCGTGCTGCCTCCAAGGGGATTGCCCTAGCTATAAGCAAATATAGGTGTTGCCGCAGGCGCGTCACAGCCGTGAAGAAAAGCGGGACGCAAAAGTACTGCCACCTGCCGGGTGCGAGGGGCGGCCTCAAGCCTTGCCGAGAGGAAGAGGTGTAGTTTATGCGCCGCGCCCGGGGGCTGGCTCCACGCCGGTCTTGCGCCGCTTCGGCCTTGCACGGGGGCTTCGCGGTGGCGTCAGCCGACGGTGTCGATGGTCTTCTGCGCCATCTTATCGGCGCTTTTCAGCGCATCGAGGTTGGCGCGATAGGCATATTTTGCGGAAAGGATTTCCACCATCCAGGAATTCGGCGTGGCGTTCTGGGCCGCCACGGCGGTTGCCCCCGCGAGGGGCCGGGATGGGGGCGTTGCTGGCGCTGCCGGCGCGGTCTGGGTGGTCGCCTGTGCAGCTGGGGAAGGGGTCCCGGTAAAGGCATTTACCAGCTTGCTGGCAGCGGAGGTCAGCTGCGCGGCACTGGTGGCAAGCCCACTTGCGGAGATCGAAAACGCGTTCCACATGCCGGCCATTATCGCCGCCATTTGCTAAAGATTGGGCAACGGGTTTCCTAAATCTTTATTCAAATTGTACCGAGCAGGTGGCTATCAGGCTGCCTCTTCCTTTTGTGCCCGTGCCTCGATCATGGCGGTGAAGGCGGCAAAAACCGTCTTCATCTGTGGACCCTTGTACGGAAACAGCTCGGGAGGATCCATATTGTGCACGATCATGGCGATGTCGGCTTCAAAGATCAGCAAGTCGCCGTCTCTGGTTTCGGCACAGTCGATGGCAAAGTAGTCAAGCCCGACCCGTTGGGCGATCGTGGCCAATGCCTTGGCATGGCGGGCTCCCATCCCGGAGGAAAAATTGCTCATGAACTCAGCTTCTTCGGTGCGCTTGAGTTCAGACTGCTCCATGCCGGCATTGAGGTACCAAAGCTTCCACAGATCGGCGATCGCCATATGGCAGGCGAAGGGCCTGCCATCGATGAACACGATGCGATATTTGCGGAACAGCCCGTCATCGCCGCTGTAATCGATGAACTGCGAAACGAAAAAATCGGTGTGGGTGCACGCGTCCAGATAGGCACGCAGGGCGTCTGGGTCTTCGAGGCGCTCAAGTCCGCGGCCGGCCTGGCTGCCAACGGGACGGATGATGAAGGGAAAGCTCAGTTCGGCTCCCAGATCGCTCAGTGTGCTGGTGCCATCCAGGACATCGTTGAGATCATCGCGGTCGACCCTGCAGGTAGCGGGAACCTTTACCCCTGCAACGCCATCGAGCAGCTTGAACAGGCGGTCGCGTTCCAGATCGCGAATGCGGCGGGGCAGGTTCAGCAAAGGACGCGGCCAGCCAAAGGTCAGTCGCTGTATTTCATGCAGCGTCAGGCGGGTTTCATCAGAGTCCGGGACCGCCACGAAGGCCACGTCATGGTCCGGCAAAAGCTCGGGCTGCACGCCGCCTGGGACCACATAATAGGTATAGATTTCAATGTCCGAACCTTCGAGTAGAAACTCGATCGGAGTGTTGCCGCCCATATCGGTGGCGGCGGCGAAGACAAGCAGGCGAAGCCGCGGGTTCTTAGTCGCCGAGGCGGAGCGATAGAGCGGCCTCACCCACAGGGCTTCGTCCTGAAGCTGCTTGCCGAGCTCGGGATGCCCGAGCAGCTGCGCGATGACGGAAAGGTCCATCGCGGCTTCAACGTCGGCATTATCAGCCTGTAGCCGGGCCACGAGTTCCCCCCACAGGGGATTGAGATCGATGCCGTCAAATGCCTGCTTGGCAAGGGCGGCAACCCCGATGCGGGGTTTAAGGCCCAGGGATTGAGCGGACACGAAGCGGAAGGCTTGGGACATGTTGGGCCTCATCGAGTTATGCGGATCCTGGACCGCTATGGTTAAGATCGGGTTTCACGGCAGGCCGACATGCGACAATGGACTGGCGCCCGGATCATGGCCGCGATAGCTGCTCCTGCGACTGCAGCCTGCGGCAGTGGGGCGGGGTAATGATGGTGCGGCGCCACCGCGCCGGTTCTCAGTCTCGGGTCTTTAACGGCTTGCGGTCCGCGGGAGGCAGGGCGAGCGACGGAACCGCTGCCGGCTGCGGAGCTTAAGACTTGACAGCCTGGAGGCTTTTGCGCTGCAGGAGAGCGACCCTCGCTCCTCCGGATTGATCATGCGCCACGCGCCGGCGACGCTTCGTAACCGCGAACCAATTTTGAATATGCTGAAGCAGCTATTGCCGCAACGCGGGCTTTTGCTCGAAATCGCCAGTGGAACGGGGGAGCATGCCGCGTTCATGGCGCCCGCGCTCGCAGGGCTCGTCTGGCAGCCGAGTGAGGCGGATCCGGCGGCACTTGATGACATCAATGCGAGGACACAGGCCAGTGGCTGTTCGCATATTCTGCCTGCATTGCAGCTTGATGTGACGGCCGCAAACTGGCCGATTGACCGCGCTGATGCGATTTTCTGTTGCAACATGATCCATATCGCACCGTGGACTGCCGCCGAGGGGATGTTTGCCGGGGCGGCACGTCTGCTGCCGCCATCGGCTTTGCTGATCCTCTATGGCCCCTTCAAGCGCAATGGCGAGCATACCGCGCCGTCCAACGCTCAGTTCGAAACCTGGCTGCAGGGCAGCGATCCGCGCTATGGCGTGCGCTGCCTCGACAGCGAAGTTTTGCCGCTGGCCGAGAGCAACGGATTTGCCTTGGCCGAGATCGTTACGATGCCGGCCAACAATCTCAGCGTTATCTGGCGCCGACGCTAGCTGCGGTCGATGCTCCAGGGACCTGGGCCTGCCGCGGCGATGTAAAGAAAGACGAAGCAATAAAGAATTGCTTCGTCGCCCTGGTTGAGCAGGGGGATCCACTGGCCGGATTGGCCGACATGATAAAGCCAGTACGCCACCGCCATTTCACCTGAACAGATGAATGCGGCAATGCGGGTAAAGAGGCCAAGGCCGATCAGCACGCTGCCAACCAGTTCAATGATGCCGGCGGCGAGCAGAAGTGGCGGCAGGTGTCCGGTCATCATGGGTTCGGGATAACCGAACAGCTTTGCGGTTGCATGCTGCAAGAAGAGCAGGGCAACGACGATACGCAGAATGCTCAGCAACTTGGGCTGATAGTTTTGTAAGAACTGCAATCCCATGGCTGGGTCCCCCCGTGTTTGTGGGGGCAGCATAGCCGATTTGCCCTGCCACATGAAATCAGGAGGGGTGGCTGGCCAGCCAGTGTTCAAGCCAGTGAATGTTATAGTCACCGTTGATGATGTCGGGT
>JAKAVI010000246.1 GCA_021817355.1 Pseudomonadota bacterium
CGTACCAGCGAGGATGTGGAGCGGGCTTTGGCCATTCGCTCCGCTGTCTATCTCATCGAGCAGCAGTGCCCTTACGAAGAGGAATTCGACGGCAACGATCGTACCGCGACCCACATGTTGGGCTTGGTCGGGGGGGAGCCCGCAGCTACCCTTCGCCTGCGCTATTTTGCGGATTTCGCCAAGATCGAAAGGGTTTCGGTGTTACCGCGGTATCGCAACACGCCAGTGGCTAAGGAGCTGGTACGAGAAACGCTGGAATTCCTGCGGCGCAAGGGCTACCGCAAGGTCTATGGCCACGTCCAGAAGCGGTTGATCAATTACTGGACCCGGTTTGGCTTCAAGCTCCTCGAAAGCAACCACAAACTCGTCTTTTCCGATCATGAATACGTGCTGATGTGGGGTGAGCTTGAACCCCATCCCGAGGCGCTCAGTATGCATTCCAATCCTTATGTGCTGCTGCGTCCCGAGGGTAAATGGGATGAGCCGTGCCTGCTTGAAAGTTCAGCAGTACGGCCGGCGACCAATCCGCACTAGCGCGGTTTGGAACCTGCGGCTCAACGCGCGATATCCTCTCCCGCATGATGCATCGGCATAGGCCTGATGTCCCATTTGCGACAGCTTAATTGAAGTCTCGCTGCCTTTCGCGCGCCGAGCCGAACCGTACTATGCAGACGGATGGACTAGGCAAGCAAAGATGATACGCACTAGGCTGCCTGCGAAAGGAATAGTTGCAACCAAGCTCTCTGAAATCACGGTGGCCGGGGTCAGGAATTTTTTCCGGCGGCCTCCCGCGATTGTCGGGCAGCGTCACCATATATGCCTCGTGCCATCAGCGATAATTCGCTCTTCATCCGGGCCTCGTAGACTTCGGCTCGTCCGCCATGGACCGAGCGATCTTCCGGGGCGGCGAGCGCGGCGAGCTCCGCAAGGTGGCAGGCGAGCCGATGCTCGCCGGCATCACTCAATGTTTTGGACCGCGCGATGAGCTCTCTTGCGCCTCCGGACAGCTGCGCAATTTCCCGTGCCAATGCCTGATCGGCTGCCGGTTTGAGATTGGCCGGATTTCCGTCGTACCAGCCGCCGTAAAGGCGCCAGAGATTACGGATAACAAACTCTGGCTCATCATAGACCGGGCGCAGATAGGGCTTTTCCATCAACGCCAAGGGTAGCTTCACGCTGTGTACGATATCGTTCAGCCGCAGACCGGCATTCATCATGGAAAGGGTCTGTTGGCTGACTACTTCGAGAGCCGTGGCGCAATCGTCGAGCACCTGCGCGATCCGCTTGCCGCCGGCAATCGGCAGGCCGTGTGCAGGCAGAAGCAGTTCTGGCTCGAGTGCAGCCATCGCGCGTAGTGCAGCTGCCCAGTCAAGAGGATAGCGCTGTACCTTCTGTGGGTTTCCCGCATTGGGAAACACCCAGATGAGAAAATCGCCGACGATTATGGTCTTCCTGGCCGGCAGCCAGGCCCACAGATGATCATCGGTTTCACCGCGCGCATGAAAGAGCTCGAAGCGGAGAGAGCCGGACGCCAGACCCATGCGCTCGGAGAATTCATGATCCGGCGTGACCCACTCCTTAGGACCGAAATGTTTCGTCATTCCTGCCGAAATGAAGCCATTGGTCTTGCCGGGGGCGCCACCAAATTGTCGCGCATTTATGGTCGCGTTGTAGCCGTCGGTAAGATGGTAGCGCGCAAACCTATGGGCTACATTTTCGTGCCCGATAACCTGTGGACGGGGATGCCCTCTCTCGACAGCCTCGGCCAGGATCGCGCCGGCACCGCCAACGTGATCCACGTGTCCGTGGGTATAGGCTATTGTGGAGATCCGATCATCGCTCCAGCCACGCAGCGCGGTCAGAATCTGGCCACCGAAGGCTTCCAGACTGGTATCGAAGAGCACCAGTCCCTGTTCGCTCTTCAGCGCGACCACATGGCTGAATGCTTCAACCATGGCAATACCGTCCCCGACCTCTGAGAGCTGGCCGTTGATACGATTGACCGAGGCCGGACCCTCGTAAATGCCCTGATCAATGTAACGGCTGGATAGAGCGAGCAAATCGGCCATGACCATTTTCCTTAAATTTTCTGCATCTTAACGAATCCCTGCGCAGGCGCTATAGCTATCGCCATGAATTATCGTCACGCCTATCACGCCGGAAACTTTGCCGATGTCGCCAAGCACATTGCCTTGGTGGCTATCCTCGAATATTTGAAGCGCAAGGAAAAGGGCTTCGTTGTTATCGACACGCATGCGGGCCGCGGGATGTACGATCTGCTCGGCGCCGAGGCAACCAAGACATCTGAGGCCCTGGCCGGAATTGAGAAGATTCGACATTTGCAGGAGCCCCTTCCGGAAGGCCTCGCCACCTATCTTGATCTTGTCCGTGCCGCCGGGGCCTCGAAGTATCCCGGCTCTCCTCTCATCGCCGCCCGCCTCCTGAGACCCCAGGACCGTCTTGTTGCGATCGAAAAGCACCCGGAGGAAGCCGCCGCCCTCTCCAAGGAACTCGCTCCTGCCCCGCGGGCGCAGGTTCTTATTGCGGATGGCTACAGCCGGCTTCTTACGCTGTTGCCGCCGTATGAACGTCGGGGGGTCATTCTTGTAGATCCGCCGTTCGAAGCGGCAGATGAGTTTCAGGTGCTTGCCGGTACCGTAATTGCTGCCCTTCGCAAATTTGCGACGGGTGTTTATATGGTCTGGTATCCGATCAAATCGGCCGCTCGAGCAGCAAGCTTTTGCGGAGAACTGCTCTCTGCGGGGGCAACTTCTCTCCTGCGGCTCGAAATCAGCCGCGAAGAGCCTGGTCAAGGCATGCGCGCGGCAGGCCTCCTCGTCATCAATCCACCTTTTGGATTTTCCGAGCAGATGGTGTCCATTGGCGACAAGCTAAAGCAGCCACTTGCCGCGCGGCTGGGCATCCAGTGGCTCGCCGGTGGTCCGTAGCGCGATCAGCGGATGCTTCTGAAGACCACACTCCAGATGCAAAACAAGCGCTTTTACCCGCTCCACACTTCCAGGTTACTCTTGCGCACGATGCGCCTTTGGGTACGCAACTCCAACAGCCTTCCAAGGCCGGTTTCGCTTAAAAGCGCACGCATTCTGTCCTGCTCGGATCGCGAAGCTTGATCGAACACAGCTTGAATTTTCTGCAGGAGGTAGAGCCGGTAGGGCAACACGGCAACCCTTATGGGATGGCCACGCCAGATAAATTCCACCTGACCAATGACGCGGTCCTGACTCCGTGAAAGGCCGCTTGTTCCCTCCTCAATTTCGGGGTGTAGGCTCAGCCAGTCATTAGTGAAGCCTACAAACGCCTCAACTTCGGGTAGATAGTCTTTGGCGACAAAACGCAGCAGATCCTTTAGACTCTCAGGTACCTCATCATTGTTAAACAGTTCCGGAGCAATTGCACCGTACTCTGCGCTATCGAGATCGGGGGCATTCATACGTTCGACCCAGCGCCAAACCCGATGCGCCGTGCTCTTCATCAACTGAGCAGGGAACGGATCACGTCCAAGGTGAGCGTAAAGCGGCGCAATTAATCCATAATCACCGATGGTAGGTCGTCCACCGAGCAGATATGGCGAACCTTGGAGATGTGTATCAAGAAGTTGGAGGAATTCACTATATGCTTCCTCAATCGTCTTTGCTGTATCTGTAGTGACGCCGAAGCTTGTCATGGCCCTTCGCATGCGCTGACTAGCCATCTCAAAGACTGCGTTCTTTTCATCGGCGGTCGCATTTGGTGCCGCCAGAGCTGCCGGAAAATCCGCCTTCAGAAATGACAAATTGGCGTGATCGAAATTCCAGCGATAATGCATAGCTGGACGTAGCAAGCCTTCGCCGCCAAAGAGCTCAAATATTTGGCCAATAAGCTGATGTTGCGAAGTCTTTGGTTTGGCGGGATAACGTACATTGCTGGTACGTTCAAAGTGCTCGATAATTTCCGA
>JAKAVI010000065.1 GCA_021817355.1 Pseudomonadota bacterium
CGTGGACGTGTTACGCTTCACCCAGACAGACGGGGATCTCGGCCGACGCATGGACCACGCCTTCGCGGTCATGACCCAGCGCATGCCGACATTGCTCGTTGGTACCGATTGTCCCGCGCTCGAGCCTCGGCATTTGAGAGGCTGCGCCGAAATCCTCAGGCAGGGCCGCGATGCCGTCTTCATTCCGGTCGAGGATGGCGGTTACATCCTCGTTGGCCTCAGGCACCGGGCACCTGCTCTCTTCCATGAGATGACCTGGGGGAGCGCAAGGGTGATGGCAGCAACCCGCGCCCGCGCCCGCACACTGAGCCTCAGCTGGCAGGAGCTGCCTGCGCTGTGGGACCTTGACGTTGCTGCCGATTATGAGCGGGCCCGTGCCCTCGGCCTCATTGAAGCTGCAGACTGGCAGCCTGAACGCACCCCTGATCAGAAAGGTGGAGTGGCATGACCGGCGCTGCCCTTGCGCACGGGTCGGCCATCCGGCTTGCGGTCTTCCTTGTCCTTCTGGGCCTGGTTGCAGGCTGGGAGATGCTCAACCCGCGGCGCCGGCTGGTCCTGACCCGCAGACGCCGCTGGCCGCAAAATCTCGGTATCTCGGTTGTCAATACGCTGAGCCTGCGGCTCCTTCTGCCCGGCGCGGCCATCGGTCTTGCCACCATGGCAGAAGCCAAGGTCTGGGGCCTCTTCAATACCGTGGCCCTGCCGTTCTGGCTTGCCGTGGTGCTGTCGCTCCTGCTCCTGGATCTGACGATCTATCTGCAGCACGTGATGTTTCATGCTCTGCCACTGCTGTGGCGGATACACCGTGTGCATCATACCGATATGGATTTTGACGTCACCACGGCACTGCGCTTTCATCCCGCCGAAATCGTCCTGTCCATGGTGATCAAGCTGGCGGTCATCGCTCTTTTAGGGGCGCCGGCGATCGCGGTGCTGGTGTTCGAGATCATTTTGAACGCCACGGCGATGTTCAATCATGCCAATGCCAGCCTTCCCGCCGGCATCGAGAGCGTTGCACGCCTTGTCGTGGTCACACCAGACTTTCACCGGGTGCACCATTCGGTGCTTGTGGCGGAAACCAACAGCAATTTCGGCTTCAATGTGCCATGGTGGGACAGGATGTTCGGAACCTATCGCGCCCAGCCTGGCGCCGGCCACGATCACATGCGCATTGGCCTTGAGGATTTTCGTGATCCGGCTCAAGAAAGGCTCGACCGCCTGCTAACCCAGCCTATGATCAGATCGGCGCAGAACCTGCCGATGCCAGGCCCGCGCCCCTGAACGCGGAGAGCGTGAGGAAAGGAACACCATGACCACGCCACCCGAGCTTCACTCCGAAATCACCTGCCCCCATTGCGGTCACCGCAAGCTCGAGGCGATGCCAACCGACGCCTGCCAGTTCTTCTATGAGTGCGAAGGCTGTCACCGCCTCCTGCGTCCGAAACCCGAAGACTGCTGCGTCTTCTGTTCCTACGGCTCGGTTCCCTGCCCGCCCATCCAGTTGCAGCGCCATGCCCGCGGTGACGGTTGCTGTTCGCACTGACCCGCCCAAGCAGCCGCCTCAGCGGCGCGGCCCCAGGCACAAACGTACCAGACGCCTGGGCCAGGCGCCGAACAGTTGCGGGGCATAGAATATGCCGGCAGCGCGCTTGGCGATGTCGCCGCGGGTGGGATAAGGCAGGATCAGCTGGGTGATCGCCCGCAAGCTCAGCCGCTGCGCCATCGCAAGTGACCACAGCCCGAGAAGCTCCCCGGCTTCAGCGCCAAGCAAGCTTACCCCGTGAAGCCGTCCCCCGGCGTCGGTGATGATCTTGATCCCCCCGCTTGTGTCAGCCTCACACTGGGCACGGTCATTGTCGGCAAATCCGCAGTGAATGACGCGCACCCGATCACCCCAGCGGCTGCGCGCCTCCGCCTCGGTGAGCCCGACATGCGCAAGCTCCGGATCGCTATAGGTCACCCATGGCAGCGTTCGATAGTCGGCACGGGCCGAAAGTCCAAAGAGACCATTGCGGACAAAGAGCCCGGCCTGATAGCCGGCAGCATGGGTGAAGAGCGGGCCGCCATTGCTGTCACCAAGGGCATAGACCCGCTTGTTGCGCGTGCGTAGCCGTGCATCAACCACAACCCCACGCTCCGACCAGCTGATCCCCGCCTTCTCAAGGGCAAGCCCGTCCAGTCGCGGTCGCCGTCCCGTGGCGATCAGCAGGTGCGTACCAGTCAGGCTCTGCGGCTCTCCAGCCAGCGTCAGCGCGATCCCCGCCTCAGTTGCCGCTGCCGCCGCGACCTGCGTGCGCTCATGAATGACCAGTCCCTCTGCGGCAAGACGGGACTTCAGCATCTCCACCAGCTCGGGTTCATCGCGCGGCAGCAGACGTTGCTGCTCGATGAGCGTCACCTTGCTGCCAAGGCGGAGGAATGCCTGGGCCATTTCCACCCCGATGGGCCCGCCCCCAACAATGAGCAGATGCGCCGGCAGCGCGGAGAGCTCAAATATCGTCTCATTGGTCAGATAGGGCACACTCCCAAGTCCGGGAATGGGGGGAACCATCGCCACCGAACCGGTGGCAATGACGATCCGCTTCGCCCGCACCCGCGTTGACGCGCTTTCCACTTCCCGGGGCCCAACGAAGCGCGCTTCCTCAGCAATGACCTTGACCCCAAGCTGTGCGAAGCGCTCAGCCGAGTCATGCGGCGCGATCCTGCCGATCACCGCACGCACATGGGCCATAACCCCGGCAAAGTCGACACTCACCCTGCTGCCATCGATCCCCAGCCTGGCACTGTTGCGGGCGGTATGGGCGGCACAGGCTGCGGCCAGAAGCGCCTTGGAGGGAACACAGCCGGTGTTGAGGCAGTCGCCGCCCATCCGGTCGCGTTCGAACAGAACGGTGCGCGCGCCGAGCCGTGCAGCTCCGGCCGCCACCGAAAGACCTGCGGAACCCGCTCCGATCACGCACACGTCACAGGACAGTTCTGTCAACATAGTCTCAGCTCCTGCGCTGGCGCAGATGGCGATAGGCAACCGGCGCGAGCGACAGAACCGCAAGCGCGATCACCGGCAACAGTACCTCGGGGGTAAAGATGAGGCCGAGATCTGGCTGCTGACCCCGTGCAAAGATGGCACCAAGACCGCTGCCGACACTGGCATAAACCGCCGTACCCGGGATGATGCCGACCAGCGTTGCGCTGACAAAAATCCGCAAGGGAACCTCAAGCAGGGCACAGACAAGATTGACCAGCCAGAACGGAAACAGCGGTACCAGCCGCAGGAATAGCAGATAGGAAAAGGCGTCCTGCTGAAAGCCACCCTGCAGCCGCTCCAGCGCCCCCGAGGTCCGGCCCCGGAGAAATTCGCCAAAGCTGGTCCGCGCGATTAGGTAGAGCAGGGTGGCGCCGAGCGTTGCTGCGACCACGACCACAACCGTGCCAAAGCCAAGTCCGAAGAGAAAGCCCGCACCCATGGTCAGGAGCGACGAGCCCGGCAGGGACAGCATCGTGGCCGCGACATAGAGCGCTGCGAAGAGCGCGGTCACCATAAAAGGATGGCGTGCCACTGCAGACAGCAGCACCAGACGGTTCGCAGCCAGGGTCGCAAAGCTGAGGTCGCGATCGAGGTGGAACCCTAAGACAACCGCAAGCCCAACTGCAATCAGCAGAGGAAGAAGGAGAATCCGCCCCCAGTTCCGCGACCGCGCGGCGCTGACCACATTTTCGCGTCCACTCTTCATGGCCACAGCCCTACTCCTCTCACGGCGCGCGTGCGCCCACCCTGCGGTGCCCTGTCCCGCGTGCACAGATCGCGATTTACCGGTTTCAGCAGGGCTCAGCAGCACGGTGTTCCTGCCCCGCTCCGGGACGGGGCGGCCGCTGCGGGCGCACAGTCAAAGATGCCATAATGGGTAGCCTTGGTGCCAAAGATCTCGAAATGCGGCGCGTAACGGCTGCGCGACAGCATGTCGGCGGTGTTGCCGCAAACCGCAACCAGCTTGCCGGTAGCAAAGTGATGGTGGTCGTCCAGATCAAAACCATGCGGCAACAGCTCAAGCGTACCGCGATAGCGTGCCGCCTGCCCGTAATCTTCGCAGCGGTCCTCCAGCCCCAGCTTGAAGGCCCGGATGGTACGGGCACTGAAGCGCACGGAACCCAGACGGGCGGCGAGCTCGGGATTGTTGATCTCAAGCGGACGGCCGTCACATACCCTTATGTCGGCACAACCAGACGCTGCCATCAGGCGCCGGAAATCCTCCCAGTACAGCGCGCCGCCGAGACACTCGGCCCGCAACACCTTGTCATTGGCGATCGCCGCTGGCAGGCGCCGGTCAGCGAACACATCAGAAAAATAGAGCTCGCCGCCCGGCTTGAGCACGCGGAAGATTTCGGCGAAGACGCGTCCCTTGTCCGGCGACAGGTTCAGCACACAGTTGGAGACCACAACATCGATGCTGCCGTCGGCAACGCCAAGGGCCGCCAGATCCTCGATGTACCCGGTGCGGAACTCGAGATTGGCAAAACCAGTGCGACGGGCATGCCCGTCGAGATGGCGGCGGGCAACAGCCAGCTGGGCCTCGGTCATGTCAACCCCAATGACGTGTCCCGTGGCCCCCACGAGCTGCGAGAGGATGTAGCAGTCCCGCCCGGAACCACAGCCAAGATCAAGCACGCGCGCACCGGTGAGTGCAGGAGGAATGGCAGAGCCGCAGCCATAAAAGCGGTCTTTGATTTCGTCCGGGACATTGGCAAGAGCGCGGGCAAGATGGGGCGCAGGCGCCCCGCTTGGGCAGCAGGCCGAGGTCTTCAGGTCGCCGGAATGTCTGAGCACCTCCCCGTAATAATGCTGGATCTCTTCAAACGCGGTCTGAAGCTGTGTCATGGACGTATAGCCTTTGGTGAAAGGTCAGAGACAGGTGTGACCAGGGCCATGGAGCGCGCATCGCCGTGCCTAGGCGCTGCAGGAGGCACCACCCAGAACGCAGAATTTCGCACAATGGGGATGGTTGAGCTGCACCGGCTTCATGGCCTCGCCAAGCGTGTGTCCCATCTCGAAGCGCGGGTCATAGGGCAGAAGGGTGCAGGCCACCACCGCAGGCACATCCGCGCCCCGGCGCTTGATCACCATGCGCGCACTGGCACACATCAGCGTGGCCGGGCTCTTGTTCAGGATCGTCCAGCACTGTTCAGTGATTTCCGCAACCTCAGCCCTTTCATCCATTTCGGGGAAAAGCACCAGACGGTGCGAATCAAAGGCATTGATGGCGATGCGTTCGCGGGTGAAGAGACGCGAAAAGCCATCGCGCAGCACGGATTCATCTTCCGGGCCCAGCTGGCGGGCCGCCACGGCAAGGTCAAAGCCATACTCGGACAGCCATTTCAAGCCATCAATGGCAGGAGAAAAGGAGCGCGGGTGGAGGACGCTTTGAAGCTCGACAGCCCGGATGCACACCTTGGCGATCTGATGCGCGCGGCGCAGGGCGGAGACCAGGCGGCCTACGCCCGTTTGTTGCATGAGGCAACGCCGCTGATCCGTCGCATCGTCGCTTCTAGATGCGGCTCGGGCCTTGACATCGATGACGTCGTACAGGACGTGCTCATGGCCCTGCACGCAGTACGTCACACCTACGACAGCAGCCGGCCCTTCACACCATGGCTTGCCGCCATTGCCCGCCACCGCCTGGTCGATGCCTACCGCAAGAGAGCCCGCGTCGCGCGCAACGAAACTGCGGTTCCCGAATTGCCTGAAACCTTTTCACCTGCGCACGCGAATGCAGAGATGAGCACACCGGGAGACCCCGATCTCCTGCGACGCGCCATCGCTGCGCTGCCACCAGGTCAGCGTCAGGCGGTGGAACTTTTGAAATTGCGGGAACTGTCGCTGAAAGAGGCCGAGGCGGTCAGCGGGATGTCGATCGCAGCCCTCAAGGTGGCCGTCCATCGCGGTCTGAAGACCTTGCGACAGCGTCTGGTACCCGCACCGAACGAGACGGTAAGGCTACACGATGACTAGGATGACAACCGAAGAGCTGATTGAGCGATTGGCGGGCACAGCGACCCCCGTGCGTCGGCTGCGCTCTCCGCAGCGCCGCACGCTGCAGTGGCTTGCGCTCTCCTTGCCCTGGGTGGTTGCCATAGTTTTCATCATGGGCGTGCGTCCGGACCTTGCCGCCCGCCTTGGCGATCCGCGCTGGCTCCTCGAAGAGACCGCCGCCCTGGCCACCGGACTGACGGCCGCCATGGCCAGCTTCTGTGCCTCCGTGCCCGGACGGCCCCGCTGGGAGCATTTTATGCCGCTGCTCCCGCTCGCTGTTTGGCTCGGCACCCTCGGACAGGGCTGCGTCACAGACTGGTTGCAGCTTGGCGCGACCGGCCTTGCCCTCAGGGCCGACTGGCAATGCCTGCCGGCCATCATGATGATCGGCTTTGGCCCGGCAATCATAATAACACGCATGATACTCAAGGCCTCACCCATCACTCCCATGACCACAGCAGCGCTGGCGGCGCTTGCCGCCGGTGGACTGGCAGCGGCGGCGCTGCGCCTCTTCCATCCCGAAGACACCAGCCTGATGGTTCTGGTGTGGCAGACAGGTACCGTCTTTGGCCTCACCGGCATTGCCGCTCTCCTGGGCAAAACCGCCCTGCGCTGGCAGCTGCCCCGCCTGCCATGAGCATGTTCTGCCAGGAGCCTTGCCGACAATGATCAAACCACGACTGAGTGTGCCAGGCATGGATCTGCCCCTGGTTGGTGGCGGACGCTTTTCGCTGTTTGCCGAAACCCCGTCAGGTTTCACGCTGATTGCAGCCTATCGCGGCTTTCACTGCCCGATCTGCAAAAACTATTTGCGCGAGCTCAATGACAAGAGCGAAGCCTTTGCTAGCTTGGGCACACGTGTCGTTGCGGTAAGCTGTGACGGTGTTGAGCGCGCAACACAGGCCAAAGATGAATGGAAGCTTGAGAATTTGCGCGTGGCCTATGATCTGCCGGTGGAGCTGGGCCGCAAATGGGGTCTCTTCGTCTCGCGTGGGATGTCGGACAAGGAGCCCCCGCAGTTCGTGGAACCCGGTCTTTTCCTCGTGAGGCCCGACCGGACACTCTACGCAGCATCGATCCAGACGATGCCGTTTGCACGGCCGCCTGTCGCCGAAGTCCTGGGAGCGCTGGCGTTTGTGGTGCGGCACAACTATCCCGCCCGTGGTGAAGCCTGAGGGCGGGGAACTGACAGAACGCGCAGGAAAGCTCAGGAGTATGTTTTGGGTACGAAAGTGGGATTGTGACCGATGAAACCGAAGCCACTTGAGGGCATCAGGGCCTGTGTCTTCGATGCCTATGGCACGCTTTTCGATTACGCCTCGGCGGCCGCACGCTGCCGCGACATGCTCGGCGACAAGCTCGAGCCTCTCAACGACCTGTGGCGGCGCAAGCAGCTGGAATATACCTGGCTGAGAGCCCTGCAGCAGCGTCATGTCGGTTTTTGGGAAGTCACGGGGGATGCACTGGATTTCACCCTGGACACGCTCGGCATCGCCGATGCGGGCCTGCGCACGCGCCTGATGGAGCTCTATCTCAGGCTCGATGCCTTCGCGGAAGTTCCCGCAATGCTGCGCGAAATCAAGAAAGCCGGCCTTAAGACGGCGATCCTGTCAAACGGCTCTCCGGCCATGCTCGACGCGGCTGTCGAAAATGCCGGGATTGCACATCTGCTCGACGCCGTGCTGTCGGTCGAGGAGATCGGCACCTATAAGCCCCACGGCCATGTCTATCAGTTTGCGGTCGATCGCCTCGGCGTCGCGGCCCCGATGATTTCGTTCCAGTCCTCCAACGCCTGGGATGCCTATGCGGCGTCGGCCTTCGGCATGCGTGTGGTATGGTGCAACCGCTATGGGCAGCGCCCGGAGCGTCTGCCGGGAAAGCCGGACCGCGAAATCACCACGCTCGCCGACCTGCCAGCCCTCGTCGGTGCAGCCGCGTCAGCCTGAGCTTATTGCTGAAAAAGTCGCGACAGTGTGATCAGGGCCTTGGCGTCGCGCACCTGCAAGCCTCAGCGCGTCCGCAGCGACAGCACAAGGAAAACAAGAAGCAGCACCGCTAAAACCGGACTTACATAATGCTCCGGAGGATGATGCAGCGCCGGATACAGCACCCACGCAGCCAGCACCATCAGTCCCCGTTCCGGAAAATTGAGGTGCAGAAAGAGCGGACGGTAGCGCACCGCCCCCATCCCGGACACGTCCCTTTGACCTGTGCCGGAGTAACGCGCAGGCCCGGAGCCACGACCTGAGGTGTTGCACACGGCCTGAGCGAAGAGGCGACAGAAAGCCCTCTCTCAGCCCCATCAGGCGCTGAGCGCTGGCGACGTAACCTTCCTGCCGCGCGCTACGAATTCAGTCATGGATGACCGTGCTCGCACGGCACCTCACTCTTTCGGAAGGACACGCCATGAAGACATTTCGTCGATCCATGCTCGTACTGGGTGCAGCCGTGACCGCAGGCGGTCTGGCCGGCGCACAGCTGCCGGCCTATGCCGCACCTGCAAATCCATGCGCAGCGATGCAAAAATCCTGCGCCGCCAAACCCGCCCGTTCTCAGATGCGCAGCGGACCGTGTGGCGCAAAGACCCAAGGGACGATGGCAAACAGCAATCCCTGCGCTGCCAAGCCCAATCCCTGCGCCGCCAAAGCCAATCCCTGCGTCGTCAAGCGCCATAGCAGCAAGGCGCACCGCTAAGACGACAACGTCGTGCCGCAGGCTTCCGCACGCGGGAGCTTGATGCCGGCATTACCCGAGGAGCAGATCATGAATTTGATCACACGCGGCATGATTGCCGGCTTTTTTGCAACACTGGTGCTATCGACGCTGATGGTGATGAAAGCAATGATGGGCATGATGCCACAATTGAACATCATTACCATGCTGAGCGCGATGTTCGGCAGCAACAGTCCCGCCCTGGGCTGGCTGCTGCATTTCATGATCGGAACCGTGATGTGGGGCGCACTGTTTGCACTCGTGCAGGAGCGGCTGCCTGGCACCACCCTGACGCTACGCGGCATCAGCTTTGGCATCGCCGCCTGGCTGGTCATGATGATCGCGGTCATGCCCATGGCCGGGGCCGGCTTCTTCGGCCTGCATTTCGGCATCGCCGCACCGCTAATGACGCTGATGCTGCACATGGTCTTTGGCGCCACCCTGGGCGCGAGCTTTGGTTGGCAGCGCCAGGCTGTCGCGGCCTGAGCCAGAGCGGCCTTCATGATGAGGACCCACGCATGAAGCCCTACCTGGTTATTCTGTTTGCGGCGGCATGGATCGCCGCCGCAAGCCCCCCCTCGCTGGCGGCCGTCGAATATCCCTTCAGCGCGGCCAGGCTGAACGCCGAGATCGCCCGCCATCATCCTGTTCTCATCGACATCACGGCGTCCTGGTGCCCGGTCTGCAAGGTCCAGGCGGCGGCCATCCAAACCGCGCTCATGAGCACACCGGCCTTCCGCAATTACGTCGTTCTTGATGTCAACTTTGACACCCAAAAGAGCGTGGTGCGCCAGCTACGGGCAACCAGTCAGAGCACCTTGATCTTCATCAGGTACGGTCACGAAATCGCGCGGCTGGTCGGCGTCACCGATAAAGGAGAGATCCAGGCGATGATGCAGCGCGCCGAGAACTAGCGTGGCAGGGCTCGTCCTCTTCTTGCCAGCCGGAACCGCGTTCTTAGCCGGGACACTGTCCATCCTGTCACCCTGTGTCTTACCGCTGCTGCCGCTTCTGTTCCTGGGCGCACGCGATGCCCACCCTCTCGGCGCCCTTTTCCTGACCGCAGGTCTTGCCCTCGCCTTCACCGCAAGCGGCCTTGTCGTGGCGATGCTTGGAGTTTGGCTCGGTCTTGACGACACGCTGTTTCAGTCCATCAGCGCCGGCCTACTGATCGCAGTCGGCATTGTTCTCGTGTTACCCGCACTGCAGAACCGGCTTGCAGTGCTGTTCAGGCCCGTCAGCAATGCCATCGACGACACCGCCCACCGTCTCTCTGCCACCGGGCCACTGGGACAGTTCGGTCTTGGCGTTGTTCTTGGTGGCGCCTGGGCTCCCTGTACCGGACCCACCCTTGGCGCCGCCATCGTCATGGCCGCATCCGGCCATGACTACTTCGGGGCCACCCTCACCATGCTGAGCTTCGGCGTCGGCGCAGCGCTGCCCCTGCTGTTGCTCGGTCGACTGTCCAGAGTGACGCTGGTACGCTGGCGCGGACGCCTGCTCGCCAGCGGCCGCCATGGCCGGCAGACCCTGGGATTTGTCTTCGTCGTGTTTGGCGTCATGATCATCACCGGTCTCAGTCACACTCTCGAGACCATCCTTCTGTCCCACCAACCCATGTGGCTGATGACGCTGTCGACGCGGTATTGACCTGGCCGACCTACCTGGATGTGAGAAACCCGCAGCATGACCGCCGAGCTCCCAGACCACGAACCCCGCGCGACGCCGCCGTCCGCATCACCTCTGGCGCCGTGGGCTCAGCGTGCGACGACCTCGGGCAGCATCCGCGCGGAGTTCGCAAGCCTGCTTTACATTGCCGTGATCGCGCTTGGCGCCGAACTCACGGGCTTGAGCTATATGCTGTTTCCGGAGCTGGCCGCGCTCGCCCACGATACCCTGAAGCGACCCCAAGGTACCTGGGCGCGGGCGCCGCTGCTTCTCATCATCACGCCCTTGCTGACAGCCATCACCGGGACCGTGATCGCCCGCACGCTGCCCTATGGCGTCATCGCCATCCTGGTCACGGTGGGCCTTGCGCTCGCGATCATCCGTCTGCTGCGCTCTCCGATCGCGCCGGCGATTTCTGCAGGACTGCTGCCAGTTACGCTCGGCGTCACCAGCTACTGGTATCCCGCCTCGCTGCTCTTCGGCACCGGACTCCTCGCCCTGATGACCAGACTGCGCAATGCCCTGTTTCCGCCAGGACGCAACCCGGTCTCCGCTCCCGACGTTCTTGATGATGCCCTCGAAGAGCTGCCCCATGACTATTCGTGGGTGCCCTTCTTTCTGACCTTTCTGGCAGGAGTGGCGCTGCTTGCCGTTCTCAGCGGCGAACGCCTGCTGCTTTATCCGCCACTCGTGGTCATCGGCTTTGAAATGTTTGCCCACACCAAGATCTGCCCCTGGGCCCGACGTCCGCTGGTTCTTCCGCTTGCCTGCGCCCTGAGCGCGGCTGGAGGTATCCTCTTCGTCGCGCTGTTGGGCACGGGCCCCTTGGCAGCAGTCTTGAGCATGGCTGTGGGCATCGTGATGCTGCGCCTCTTTGACTTGCACGTACCACCGGTGCTGGCCGTCGGATTGCTTCCCTTTGTCATGGTACATCCGACCTATACCTTTCCGGTCGCCGTCGCCATTGGCACCACGCTGCTCATTCTCTCGTTTCTCCTCTGGCAAACACTGACTGCACGGAGGCGCACCTGACTACAACGCCCGGCCGCCTGCGTTGCCACGGCGGCGCCCTTGCGATCCTGGCGCGACAACGCCGGCTGTCCCAGTACCATGGATGCCTGCCGACATGAGCAACCTGAGCCCAAACGAAGACCTGGAACAAATCGCCGAGGCTGCCGCCGAGGTGGTGAACTACATCGGGGTTCTTGAAAAAAGTGGGACCAATCTTGTCGCAGAGGTGCTCGCCGGGGCAGAGTTTTTCGCCTTTGAGCACTACCCGCCGGATGACGTCTATGATCCACTGAGCGGCGCCCAGTATTATTTTCATGCCCATCCCCAAGACCGGGGCCCGTGGAATGATTACGGGCACTTCCACACCTTCCTTGGACACGAGGCGATGACGGAAGCGGCGCGTGACGCCGAGATGCCGTCTGCTCCCGGCGAAGCTGCACTGCCACCGACGCATCTCATCGCCATCTCGATGAACCGTGAGGGACGACCCGTGCGTCTGTTCACGACCAATCTTTGGGTCACTGCGGAAGCCTGGTATGACGCCGAGGATCTCATCGCGAGATTGGATCGCTTTGTCATCGATCTGGCCAAGCCTTCCTGGCCTCTCAACCGTTGGATATCGGCGATGCTGGTGCTCTATCGCGACGAGATCAAAACCCTGCTTCGCGCCCGCGACGCAAAGATCAGGGCCTGGCAGCAAAGCAACCCCGAGAGTCTCGTCTTTGAAGACCGTAGTCTCGAGATCACCTCAGCCCAGGATATCGATCTGGACCTCAAACTCGCGGAAATCCGAGCCGCATTGAACCTTTAGTTCACGACCAATCCTCCACAGGGCGCCAGAGAGGGGAAAACCCACGCCGCCAGGAAGAACCACCGCGCCAAGTCGGACGCCACGCGCGCCAAAGCTGTTTCGGCAGGAAAAAGCTGTTTCGGCAGGAATAAGTAAGTCTGACGGAACGGACCACGGCTTGAACACCAAATAATTTTGCAATATCTTACGATTGTCTTACTTCTGGAGGGTTCGGGTAAATGGCCAACGCCAGAAAGCTTACCACTACCGTCTCAACTAAGGGGCAGGTCATCCTGCCCAGCATCATCCGTAAACGGCGGGAATGGCGTACGGGAACCCGGCTCGTTGTCGAGGAAACGCCGGAAGGCGTACTTCTGAAGCCCGCCCCCTCTTTTGCGGCTAAGCGGCCGGATGAGGTTTATGCCTCACTTCCGTTTAAAGGCAAGCCGAAGACGGTTGAGCAGATGAATGCGGGGGTGCTTGCTGAGGCCAGGCAGCGGCATGCGCGCGATTGATACCAACCTTATCGTCCGATACCTAACTGGCGATCATCCGAAGCAGTCTCCGCGCGCCCGCGCTATCATCGAGGGCGGACCCGTGTTTGCTCCGGTCACCGTCGTGCTGGAAGCGGAATGGGTGCTGCGCAGTACCTATGAATATCGAGCGTCCGATGTCATCGGCGCGTTGAGAGCTTTCGCGGGACTGCCAACGGTAGCAGTCGAAGACGAAGCACTCGTCGCGGCGGCTCTTGATCTAGCCGAAAAGGGCATGGATTTCGCCGATGCCCTGCATCTTTGCCGCTCCGCCCATTGCGAAAATTTCCTTACTTTTGATCGTAAATTGGTGAAGGCATCAAGAGCACTTTGCTATGCCACAGTAAGCGAAGCGTGACGTTGGGTTCGCTGGATTTCTGATTTGCAATTTCGGGCACGCGGCATAACCCTTGTGGCGCTCCAGGCGCGAGACGGCCCCGCGCCGAGGACTGGTGTGGGATCAAGAGCCATCTCGTGCCCTGACCCCATCTGGCGTCTTTCGGCATTAGCGGTTAACTCAAGGGCGAAGCTTGCAGAGACGAACCATGAAAATTACCGGCATCGAGATCTACCACTTCGCGCTGTCCTACGTGCATGGGGTCTACACCATGTCCGGCGGACGCGATGTCACCGTGCTGCCTTCGACGCTCGTACGCGTTATCAGCGACGCCGGTTATGAAGGTTGGGGTGAGGTCTGCCCTCTCGGTTCCAACTATCTTCCTCAGCACGCGGAAGGGGCTCGTGCCGCGCTCCAGCTGCTTGCCCCTACCCTCATCGGTCTTGATCCGACCAACCATGCCGCGGTCTATGACGCCATGGACACCGTCCTCATGGGCCACGCCTATGCCAAAAGCCCGATCGATGTGGCCTGCTGGGATCTCACAGGCAAGGCCTGGGGCGCCAGCGTGACCGAGATGCTGGGGGGCCGGCGTCAGGAACGCTTCCCACTCTATTTTGCTGTCCCGCTCGGGACACCCGAAGAGATGACACGCTATGTGCTCGCCCGCCGGGCCGAAGGCATTCACCGCTTTCAGCTGAAGATCGGCGGTGATCCGCTGATGGACAGCATCCGGGCCCGGCATGTCGTCGACAGCACGGGCGCCGAGGACCTCGTCATCGGTGATGCCAATTGCGGCTGGCGTCTGAACGAAGCCCTAATCGCCGCACGGGCGATGGAAAGTCTTCCACGGTTCTATTTTGAACAGCCCTGCCCCACCATGGAAGAGTGCATCGAAGTGCGCCGCCATACCGCGCTGCCTATGGTCTACGACGAGGTTGTGAGTGACGTCGCTACCTTGATCCGCGCGGTGCGGGAGGGTGGCGCCGGCGCCATCAATCTCAAGGTGTCAAAGGTGGGCGGACTGACCAAGGCCAAGCTCATCAGGGATCTGGCACAGGAACTGGGCGTCCAGCTGACCATCGAGGACACCTGGGGCGGGGATATCGTATCGGCGGCATCGGCACACCTCGCCGCCTCCACCAGGGCCCGTTCGCTTCTGAGCGTGTCGTTCATGAATGACTGGACGAACGAGCACGTCGCCGGCTATCAGCCGCGCAGCAAGGACGGCTTCGGGGCGGCACCAACGGCGCCGGGCCTGGGGATCGAGGTCGACACCGCCGCACTCGCAGAGCCTTTGTTCCGCTGCACCGCCTGAGGCCCACAACCGCAACGCCACCTGCAGACCTCTGGCCTCCGGCAATGCCACGCCTGGAGGTTCGCGTTAGCGGGAAAATTTTTCGCTGAGAATGATTGCGCTCACGGTGCGGGCCACCCCGTTGGCCTTGCCGATCGCATCCAGGCTCGCATCCATGTCGGCCGTCGTCTGGGCTTCCACCACGGCGATGAGATCAAAGGGGCCGGCCACCGCGGAAAGACTGCGGACCTTGGGAATTTTCCTGAGTTCGACCACCACCCGCTCGGCCCGCTTGGGATCGGCACTGATCATCACCATCGCGCGCAAAGACGCAGCCTGTGCCCTCTGCGCCAGCTTCAGCGTGTAGCCGGCGATGACCCCTTCGCGCTCCAGACGGGCAATGTGATCTTGCACCGTCGAGCGCGCCAGGCCGAGCTTGCGGGCAAGCGCCGCCACAGGCTCGCGGGCATTGGCCCGCAACAGATCAATGAGACGCTGGTCGACTTCCCGCATTTTGACGGCCTTTCCGGCGATTCGCCGGATAATAGCCGAGCCGCTGGCAGATTGCCGCCTCCTTTTCGGCTTCCGAGGTGACCCATCATGGTGGTTCACAGCTGAGGGAGAGACGCGATGAAGAATGTGCTGCTGGTTGGCGGGGGCAAGATCGGCATTGCCATTACCGAATTCCTCACCGGCACAGGCGAATACCGTCTCACTGTCGCCGACCGCGATCCCTTGAGCCTGGAGCGCATGCCAAGCAAGAACGTCACCCTCAAGGAGGTGTCGGTCAGCGATAGCGCCGCCTTCGCGCGCGTGGTTGCCGGCCATGACATCGTGCTGGCCGCCACCCCGTTTGATCTCACCCCAAGCGTGGCCGCCGCCGCCAAAGAGGCCGGCGCCCATTACCTTGATCTGACCGAGGATGTCGCCTCAACCCGCGCCATCAAGAGCCTGGCAGAAGGCGCCCGGACCGCCTTCATTCCCCAGTGCGGTCTGGCCCCCGGTTTCATCTCGATCGTCGCCTACGATCTGGCCAAGAAATTCGACCGGCTGCGCGACGTCAATATGCGGGTGGGGGCGCTGCCGCAGTTCCCCCACAACGCCCTCAAATACAATCTCACCTGGTCGACCGACGGTCTCATCAACGAATATTGCAACCCTTGCGAATCCATCCGCGACAGCATCAAGGGCGAGGTTCCGGCCCTCGAAGAACTCGAAGAATTTTCGCTCGACGGCGTCGAATACGAAGCCTTCAACACGTCAGGCGGCCTTGGCACCCTGTGCGAGACACTCGAGGGCAAGGTCGAGAACCTCAACTACAAGACCGTGCGCTATCCAGGCCATTGCGAGATCGTCAAGATGCTGGTGCGAGACCTGCGTCTGGGCCAACGCCGCAACCTCTTCAAGGATGTTCTGGAGACCGCAATCCCGGTCACCTATCAGGATGTTGTCCTTGTCTTTGTCACCGTCAGTGGCTGGCGCGATGGCCGGCTGACCCAGGAAAGCTATGCCAAGAAGATCTATGCCACCGAGGTTGGCGGACGGCTGATGAGCGCCATCCAGATCACCACCGCAGCAGGGATCTGCGCGATGACCGATCTTCTTGTCCACGGCAAGCTGCCGCAGGCGGGCTTTGTCCGTCAGGAAGAAACCCAGCTGAGCGACTTTCTGGCCAACCGCTTCGGTCACCACTACGCCTGAAAAGGACGAAGGCGCGATCTCGCCTTGGTCCACAAGCGCAACGAGACTTGCGAGGAACCCTCTCAGGATGAACGCCGCGAAGTACCATCTTGCAATATCGCAAGGCGCTGCTTCGGCCTATAGTCTTCACCTCCGCAACGCCCGCCGGTTGACAGAATCTGGCCCCAGAGGGGCTAACCGGCGAGGCACAATTTTCCGACGCGTAAGGACGGCTCATGCAGACCCACCGAACCGGCGCGCAGGCGCTGATTGCAGCTCTGATCGAACACGGCGCCAGCCATATGTTCTGCGTGCCAGGAGAATCCTATCTCGCCGCACTCGACGCCCTTTATGACGCGCGTGATCACATTCGTCTTATCACCTGCCGCCAGGAAGGTGGCGCCGCGAACATGGCCGAAGCCTATGGCAAGCTCACCGGCAGGCCCGGGCTCTGCTTTGTCACCCGTGGCCCCGGCGCCACCAACGCCGCCATCGCCGTGCACACCGCCTTCCAGGATTCAACGCCGATGATCCTGCTCATCGGGCAGGCCGAACAATCCATGCTCGACCGCGAGGCCTTTCAGGAGGTGGATTTCAAGGCCATGTTCTCCCCTCTGGCCAAATGGGCAGCGGAAATCCGCGCGCCCAACCGCATCCCCGAATATCTCGCCCGCGCCTTCCATGTCGCCACCAGCGGCCGGCCCGGTCCGGTGGTGCTGTCGCTGCCTGAAGACGTCCTTCTTGGTCCTTGCACGGCCAAGGATGCGCGGCGCTATCAGCCCACCGAAGCCCGCAGCGATGCCACGCAGATCCAGAAGCTGCAGGCGCTGCTTGCGCGCGCCCAGCGGCCGCTGCTGCTCCTGGGCGGAGCTGGCTGGAGTGAAGAGGCCGTCCGCGATGCCAGGGATTTTGCCCACCGCCATGACCTGCCGGTCCTCACCTCGTTCAGAGCCAAGGACCGCTTTGACAATACCGATCCCAATTACTGCGGTGATCTGGGGATCGGGGCAGATCCCAAGCTCGTCGCGCGGTTCAAAAGCAGCGATCTTGTCCTTGTCATTGGCGCCCGTCTGGGCGAGATGACGACCGACGGCTACAGCCGGCTTGATGTACCCAATCCCGCGCAGACGCTGGTTCATGTCCATCCCTCCGCTGACGAGCTTGGTCACGTCTATCAGCCTGATCTTGCCATTGTCGCCAACGCCGCACCCTTCCTGCATCTGCTGCGCAGCTGTGAGGTGCCGGCAAAGATTGTCTGGCAGCAATGGCGCCGTGAGGCCCGCGCCGATTACGAGGCCTTTATCAAGCCTGTCGCCGCGCCCGGCCCGATCAATCCCGCAGAGATCTATGCCTGGCTTAATGTGACACTTCCCGCTGATGCCATTCTCACCAATGGTGCCGGCAATTTTGCCGCCTGGCTGCACCGTTTCTATCTTTATCGCAGCTATCCGAGTCTTCTGGGCCCGACCTCCGGCGCCATGGGTTACGGCCTGCCGGCGGCGGTTGCGGCCAAAATCCTCTGCCCCGAGCGCCTCGTCATCTGCGCCGCCGGCGACGGCGACTTTTTGATGAACGGCCAGGAACTGGCAACTGCGGTGCAATATGACGCCGCCATCATCGTGCTGGTATTCGACAATGGCACCTATGGCACCATCCGCATGCACCAAGAGCGGAACTATCCCGGGCGGGTGGTTGGCACCGAACTCAGAAATCCCGACTTTGCCCTCCTGGCCCGAAGCTATGGCGCTTTGGGCTTCAGCGTTGCGAGCCTTGCGGATTTCAAGCGCGCCTTTGTTGAGGCCAGCCGCGCAATGAAGCCGGCACTGCTACACATCAAGATGGACCAGGACGCGATCTCCCCTACCACCACCATCACAAGGCTGCGCCAGGGCCGCTGAGCGCAACAACAGGACTGCCGTAATTGCGGCACATCACGAGGAGCCCGCCATGCATGTTTCCGACCTTCTTGCCCATTTTGCGATCCGGCCAGGTGGCGATCATGCCGTACACTCGCCGGTCGATGGCGAAGAGATCTGCCGCGTCGGCTTTGACAGTGCCGCCGAGATCGAAGCGAGGGTCGCCGCGTCTGTCCGCGCCTTTGATAGCTGGACGCAGGTCCCGGCACCGCGGCGCGGCGAACTTGTCCGGCTCCTGGGTGAAGAGCTGCGCCAGCACAAGCAGATGCTGGGCGAACTTGTGACCCTCGAATGCGGCAAGATCCTGCAGGAAGGCCTTGGCGAAGTGCAGGAGATGATCGACATCTGCGACTTTGCCGTCGGCTTGTCGCGCCAGCTTTATGGCCTCACCATCGCCTCCGAACGGGCCGGTCACCGCATGATGGAAAGCTGGCATCCGACCGGGCCCGTCGCCGTCATCAGCGCCTTCAATTTTCCAGTTGCGGTGTGGGCGTGGAACGCAGCGCTCGCTCTTGTCTGCGGCGATCCGGTGATCTGGAAACCGAGTGAAAAGACGCCGCTGTGTGCCCTTGCGGTCCAGAACCTGTTCGCGCGCGCCTGTCACCGCTTTGGTGAGGCCCCCGCCCAACTCTCCCAGCTGGTGCTCGGCACAAAAGATGCCGGAGAAAAGCTGGCGCAGGACCGCCGCATTGCCGTCGTCAGCGCCACCGGCTCCACCCGCATGGGACGGGCCCTTGCGCCCATCGTCGCCGCCCGCTTCGGCAAGAGCATCCTCGAACTGGGCGGCAATAATGCCATGATCGTCTGTCCGAGCGCCAAGCTCGATCTTGCCGAGCGCGCGATCACCTTTGCTGCTGTCGGCACCGCCGGCCAGCGCTGCACCTCACTGCGCCGGCTCTTCGTCCATGACAGCCTTTATGCCCGTCTCCTGCCGCGGCTGAAACACATCTGGGACCATCTTGCCATCGGCAATCCCTTTGAGGCGGGCACTTTGGTTGGCCCGCTGATCGATGGCACAGCCTATGACGCGATGAGGCGGGCGCTTTCTGCCGCGCGCGCCGAGGGCGGAATCATCAGCGGCGGTGAGCGTGTGGCCGAGCACGAATATCCCAACGCCTTCTATGTCCGTCCTGCCATCGTCGAAATGCCGGCCCAAAGCGCCTCGGTCCGTGAGGAGACCTTTGCCCCCATCCTCTATGTGCTGCGCTACAAGGATCTTGCCGAGGCACTGCGGCTGCACAATGAGGTCGAACAGGGTCTTTCCTCCTGCATCTTCACCCAGGACCTCCAGGAAGCCGAAATTTTTCTCTCGGCGAGCGGCTCGGACTGCGGCATTGCCAATGTTAATATCGGTCCTTCAGGGGCGGAGATCGGTGGCGCCTTTGGTGGCGAAAAAGACACCGGGGGCGGACGCGAAAGCGGCTCCGATGCCTGGAAGGCCTATATGCGACGGCAGACCGCGACCATCAATTATTCGGACCAGCTGCCGCTCGCCCAGGGCATCAAGTTCGAGGTGATCTAGCCCGACTTGCGCAGAATGGGCTTGAAGTTGCCGCTCAATTTGTCGCGCTAGAAATTTCAAATCAATGGCTTGAGTTACGTCGAAGGGCGCTTTTGGGCGTGCCAACTTTTTGGCTAAGGCATGACCTGCCTAACCCCAAGCCCCGATTCTGCGCAAGTTGGGCTAAATCCAAACTTGGCCAAACCTTAGAATTGTTCCTATAATCGTAGTATGACTACGACTCACAGGACTAAACTAAATCGGCTCTATACTCGCCTTACACCCGAGCCTCGTTCTGCTGCAGCGGAGCTTCGACGGATTGCATGTTGGCGGCAAATCCGCGCTCGACTGGCATGGCATACGCCAATACCTGTCGCAACGGCCTGTCCTGGACCTTTACGGCTGGAAAGCGGGACGCCTTCCAGAGTGGTTCACCCAGCGCTTCCCGGCCGAGTACCGCCGCAAGCGGCTCTTCAAGGAGGAGCCCGGCGCACTGCTGCATGTCCGGCCCTTCGAGAACCGCAAGGGCGGCCCGCTCGTTTCGGCGCCGGAGCGCGCATTGCTGGAAGTGCTGAGCGAAGTCGGCGTCCGGCAGCCGCTGCAGGAAGCGCGCGAGCTGGTCGAGAGCACTTACAGCCTGCGTGCCGACGTGCTGCGCGACCTGCTTAAGCGCTGCACCAGCATCAAGACCGTGCGCCTGTGCCTGCGGTTGGGCCGAGAACTCTCCCAGCCCTGGGCTGGCAAGCTCGATCCGTCTAAATTGCCCAAGGGCAGCGACCGGCCGTGGGTGTCCCGTTCCGGCGACGGGCTTCTGGTGTTGAAACCATGAGCCAGGTCTATCTCGACAGTGCGCGGCTGCTGACGCGCGTCGCGCCGCTCGTGCTCGTCGACGATACGTTCGCGCTCAAGGGCGGCACTGCGATCAACCTGTTCTTGCGCGACATGCCGCGGCACGCCTGCAGAAGCAAGGCTTTCAGACCCATGCGCCGGCCCCGGTGGACTCGGGCGAGACCAAGTTGCTGGTGCGGCGGGGCAACATCGAGGTCAAGATCGAGGTCAACTTCGTCATGCGCGGCACCGTCCTTCCAGTGCGCAGGGCGTCGCTCACAGAGAATGCGCGCGAGACGCTGCAGGCGGATCTCGAGATCCCAGTCGTGTCGCTCGAGGACGTGTATGGCGGAAAGCTGGTGGCAGCGATGGACCGCCAGCATCCCCGCGATCTGTTCGATGTCCTGCAGCTCTTCGCGCATGAGGGTATCACCGCTGGCATCCGCCGTGCCTTCGTCGTTTACCTCGCGAGCCATAACCGGCCGGTTCACGAGGTCCTGTTTCCGTCGCTGCGCGACATCCGCCAGG
>JAKAVI010000035.1 GCA_021817355.1 Pseudomonadota bacterium
GCTGGCGATGACGCCGATGAGATTGACCTGAACAAGGCGCACGGCCGCATCAAACGGCACATCCTCGAACCAGCCGCTTTCGCCGATGCCGGCATTGGCGAAGAGCAGGTCGAGTTTGCCGCCGCTGTCCTTGGCAAAGTCTTCCAGTGCTGTGTCCAGAGCCTGCTTATCGGCGACATCGACACAGCCGGCGTAGCAATTGTCGCTGCCGATTTCCTCTTCGAGTTGGCGCAGGCCCTCGCGGTTGACGTCGATGAGGCCCACGAACCAGTCTTTTTGCCGGAACAGCCTGGCAGTCTGCCGGCCCATGCCGCTGGCTGCGCCGGTGATGAAAATGGTTTTGCGGCCACGGGCCTTGCCCGCGTTGGACATATCAGACATGTGCCGCGCAGCGCCTTGCGTGCCGCCTCAAGGCCAAGATGATGTAACGACCCGGAACCAAGACCCCCATCCTCCCCGTGTACCCGACCACTTTAGCTGGGCTAGGCCCGCGAGGCCAAGTGTACTCCTTGCCCGCCCCCCTAAAAATCGAGGCCGAGGTCGAGATTGGCAGCAGAATGGGTGATAGCGCCAGAGGAGATATAGTCGACGCCGGTGTCGGCAATGGCCCGAACCGTGGCAATGGTCACATTACCGGAGGCCTCAAGAATGGCGCGGCCCCTGCAGAGGCCGACGGCGCTCTTGAGATCGGCGATCGACATATTATCGAGAAGAACGGCGTCCACTCCATGGCCCAGGGCTTCCTCCAGCTGCGTCAAGGTATCAACCTCGAGTTCAATGCGGACCATGTGTCCAAGTCCGGTACGCAGCCGTGCTACGGCCGCAGCGATCCCGCCCGCTGCCACCAGGTGATTGTCCTTGACGAGCACCGCATCGTCGAGGCCGAAGCGATGGTTGAAGCCACCGCCGCAGCGAACGGCGTATTTCTGCAGGGTGCGCAGTCCCGGAAGCGTCTTGCGGGTGCAGACGATACGCGCCTTCGTGCCTGCGACAGCATCAACAAGAGCACGGGTGGCGGTTGCAACCCCGCTCAGATGGCCGGCAAAATTGAGTGCCACGCGCTCGGCGGACAACAAGGACCGCGCCGCCCCCTCGATCGTGGCCAGGACGGTATTGGCCTCTACGGTTGAGCCGTCGGGCCGTTGGCAGTGAAACACCACGCCCGGATCGACCAGGCGGAAAGCGGCTTCGGCTGCGATCAACCCCGCGATCGTGCCCTTTCTGCGCGCCACCAGCTGTGCTCTGGCTCTGGTTGTCGCGGGGATGGTGAGATCTGAGGTGAGATCGCCGGCCCGTCCAAGATCCTCGTTCAGAGCGGCGTGCACCACAGGTTCAAAGACAAGCGCATGGGGTGGGCGCGTAAAATCAGTGTCGGTCATGCTGCCGAGACTTTCGTGGTCGTCCCGCACTCTTGCTCGAGGGCGAGGCGATGGGCGTCCTCGAGGTTCAGGAAGGAGCGCGTGCCGTCAAGCAGGGTTTGGGGATAATCGCTGCGGAAATGCGCGCCCCGGCTTTCCTGACGGCGTAACGCCGCGGCCGCGACAAGCTTGGCGGCGGCGGTCATGTTGAGGAGAGACGGTTCCTGGGCGGCAGCACGTTCGAGCGCAAGGATACCGCAGAGGGCAGTCCGCAGTCCGGCATGCTCGCGCTCCAGTCCGACATGGCGGCTCATGATCTGGCGCAGCCGTTCTGGCACCGCCATGGCGGTGGCGCCGGGTGCGGGTTCCGGGGGGTGGGCGCGGGCGGTCCGCACGGGTAACTGACCGGCGATATCCTGCGCAGCGCGGGCTCCGAACACGAGAGCCTCGAGCAGGGAGTTGGAGGCGAGGCGGTTGGCACCGTGAAGGCCGGTAGAAGCGCACTCGCCCACCGCCCAGAGCCCGGCAAGCGAGCTTCGTCCGCAGGCATCAACGGCGATGCCACCCATGTGATAATGGGCCGCCGGGGCCACCGGAATGGGCATGGTGACAGGATCGATGCCTGCCGCCACGCAGGCGCTGTACACGGTCGGAAAGCGTGCCGCGAAAGGCGCCCCGATGGCATTGCGGCAATCCAGATAGACTCTGTGACCCTGGGCGATTTCGCGGTGCATGGCCCTGGCAACGACGTCGCGCGGCGCCAGCTCGAGCCCGTCATGGACGCCGTTCATGATGCGGCGACCGCTCTCGTCGATGAGTTGCGCTCCGGCCCCGCGCAAGGCTTCGGTGGCAAGTGGTGCCGGATCGCGCCCGACGGCAATGGCGGTGGGATGAAACTGCACGAATTCCGCGTCCGCAATGCAGGCGCCGGCGCGCGCGGCCATGCCCAGGCCCTGACCGCGGGCTTCCGGCGGATTGGTGGTGACTGCGAAGAGTGAACCAAGACCACCGCTGGCGAGGACCACGGCCTGGGCCCGCAGCAGCATCAAGCGGCTCCTGCGGCCGCTGCCGGCCCGCACGAAGAGGCCGACTGCGCGGCCATTTTCGAGGGCAAGATCGAGGGCATGGAAGCCTTCGAGGAGGCGAACTGAGGCACAGGCCTGTGCGGCACGGGCAAGGTTGCGTGTAACTTCGGCACCGGCCCGATCGCCAGCGACATGGACAATGCGTGCTGCGCTGTGTGCTGCTTCCCGACCGACACTGAGCCGGCCGTTGGCGTCCTGATCAAACGGAACACCGAGCGCGAGGAGATCGGCGATACGCAGGGCAGCGTCGCGGGTAACGAGCTCGGCGATGTGCGTATCGCAGATGCCGGCACCGGCGGCGAGGGTATCGTGGCAATGGGCACGCCAGCTGTCGCCTTCGCCGACCGCTGCGGCAATGCCGCCCTGGGCCCAGGCGCTCGAACCGGCTTCTCCTGCGGGCGTATTGGCAAGGACGAAGGCGGGATAAGGGGCGAGTTTGAGCGCAGTGAACAGGCCAGCGATTCCGGCGCCGAGGATCAGTGCGCCGGGAAGATCTACGATGTTGTCGTGTTCCTGGGCCATGGCCAATCAGGCGGCTGCCTGCGTCAGTTGGCGGGTCGGCACGGCAAGCATTCGTTCCACCGAAGCCTGCGCCCTGCTGGCGACGGCGCTGTCAACTGTCACCTCATGCTCCATGTTTTCCAGTGCGCTGAGGATGGCTTCAAGGGTGATACGCTTCATGTGCGGGCAGAGATTGCAGGGGCGCACAAACTCGACATCAGGATATTCGGCGGCGACGTTGTCGCTCATGGAGCATTCGGTCACCATCACCACCCGGGCGGGTCGGTGGGTGCCGACATAGCCGATCATGGCGGCGGTGGAACCGGCAAAATCGGCTTCGTCAATGACTTCGGGCGGACATTCGGGATGCGCAAGAATGACAATGCCCGGATTGGACGCGCGATAGGCCCGCAGCTCGGCGGCGGTGAAGCGCTCGTGAACTTCGCAGCGCCCCTTCCACGCGATAATCCGAATGGCGGTCTTGCGCGCGACATTGGCGGCCAGATATTCGTCAGGGATCATGATTACCTGATCAACGCCCCAGGCCCGGGCGATATCCTCTACCACCGCCACCGCGTTGGATGAGGTGCAGCAGATGTCACTCTCGGCTTTGACCTCGGCAGAGGTGTTGACATAGGTGACCACCGGCAGGCCGGGGTATTTTTGCTTGAGCAGCTGCACATCCGCCGCAGTGACCGAGGCAGCCAGCGAACAGCCGGCCAGAAGATCAGGAATGAGCACGGTCTTGTTGGGCGAAAGGATCTTCGCCGTTTCGGCCATGAAGTGCACGCCAGCCTGCACGATGATCTTGGCATCGGTCTTGGCGGCTTCGCGTGCCAGCTGCAGCGAGTCCCCGACAAAATCGGCAACGCCATGATAGATCTGTGGCGTCATGTAATTGTGCGCGAGAATTACCGCATTTTTCTGCTTCTTGAGCGCATTGATGGCGGCAATGTAGGGCGCGTGCACCCGCCATTCGATCGCAGGTATGACGTGGGCAAGGCGGTCA
>JAKAVI010000050.1 GCA_021817355.1 Pseudomonadota bacterium
GTTCATGCATTACACCGTTTGGATGATTTCGCCGTCGCGGAACGGCCTCCACGCGTCGTCGGGGATGGCCGCGATCGCCGCCTTCACCGCCGCATCCAGATCCGCGCCGATCGCAAAGCCCTTGCCGGTTGCCTCACACCAATTGAAGATAGCTGCCTGATAGGCCGCGCTGTCGGCGCGCACCGCGGTAATCTTCTTGCCCTTGGGCATGCCTGACTATCCCAGACAAGGAGCGCCGGTCATGTCACATTCAACCGTCGGTAAATGAGGCAAAAATCTCGTCATCCGGGTACCCATGGATATCGCTCGCGCGACCGGGTTGGCCGATGGCGAAACGTTGAAATCGAGGCTTGCGATGGCGCTCTCGTCGTTCATCGCCACACGGCCCGCACGCAGGCGCGGCAGGATGCACAGAGTGCGGCCGGTGAGATCATCGCCGAGAGCCGCCTCTATTCCCTGGGCGGCGCGTCAATCTGGGAATTGCTGGATGAAGGTCGGCGGGGGTGACGCTGGTTCTTGGCGCGTCGATGACCATAGCCTGGCTCTACGAGGATGAGCACACTGAGGCTTCCCATGACGTCATGGGGCGTGTCGTCGCCGAAGGGGCCCTGGGTCCGTCCCCATGGCGGCTGGAGGTCGCCAACGTGCTGTGCAACGCCGGGCGCCGTAAACGCTGTGACGAGGAGTTGCCGATCGCTCCATCGCCAGGCTTGGGCGTCTGGCAATCAAGAGCGATGAAGAAACCGACAATCATGCCTGGAGCGCGACACGCATCCGGGCGCGGGAAGAGGATTTGTCACTTTACGATGCAGCCTATATTGAACTGGCCATTCGCAAGCGCGCGATATTGGCATCTTGCGATACCGCCCTGCTGAACGCCGCGGCCCGCTGCAAAATCGAGACTATCACCGCCTGACGCTTGCGCGCGGGTGGGTGCCGAACCCGACCCTTCCCTTTTGCTGCCGGTCGGAATCGACATGGGCGTAGCGATCTTCGCTGCGCTCAGCGACGGCACCTGCATCGCTGCGGCCAATCACGCCCACCGCATTACCTTGGAAGACGAAAGCATGCGAAAGCGAAAAGCCAATCCCCACTGAGGCAACCAGGCGACCGAAACCCGTACCCCTCCCGCTGTCCGGGATTTAGAAAAACTGCTGTCAGGGTTTAGTGAAATACGCCTTCCTCCCAAATCGCCACCTTCGCCTTGAATTCCGCGCTATGGTTTTTTTTCCGAATATTCGTCATCTCCAAGCCTTTGGCCCCACGCCATTGCAGGGGCAGGTCTTGCTCTTGGCGAGCTGTCCAGTTTTCGGGGCCGCCTCACCTCAGCGGTCCTTCCGGGGGCTCTGCCAGACCGATTTCAGGCGCTCCGGGTTTTCCCGGGATTGATCGATTTAATTTATCAATTCTATCATGTAAATTTTCTTGTTTGATCATTTTTCTTCGCGCAGGTTGCGGCCGCGCCAGCCTTCAGCTGCGCATGTAGGGTGAGGGTGTTCATGGCAGAGCCGAGGAAGTTTCGCGGGGCCAATTCCGCGCCGTCCCAGCGCCCGCTCGCCGACACACGTGCGCCTGCAGAAAATGACGGTGTTGTGACCTCGCCAGAGGTGTCGGACAGGGTGGCCAAGTCCACCTGCTACATGTGCGCCTGCCGCTGTGGCATCGATGTTCATATCCGCGATGGCAAGATCCGCTACATCGAGGGCAACAAGGATCACCCGGTCAATCGCGGCGTGCTCTGCGGCAAGGGCAGCGCCGGGATCATGCAGCATTATAGTCCAGCACGTTTGCGCAAACCTTTGCTGCGTACCGGCGAGCGCGGAGAGGGCGCCTTCCGCGAAATCGAGTGGGATGAGGCCCTGGCCATCGCCACCAAGCGCCTTGCCAATATCCGGGCCACCGATCCCAGGAAGCTTGCTTTCTTTACCGGGCGCGACCAGTCGCAAGCCCTGACCAGCTGGTGGGCGAACCAGTTCGGAACGCCCAATTTTGCCGCCCATGGCGGCTTCTGCTCGGTCAACATGGCTGCCGGCGGCCTTTACTCAGTGGGTGGATCGTTCTGGGAGTTCGGCGAGCCTGATTGGGACAACACCCGCTATTTTCTGCTCTTCGGCGTGGCCGAGGATCATGATTCCAATCCCATCAAGATCGGCCTTGGCAAGCTCAAGGCCCGCGGCGTCAAGATCGTCTCCATCAATCCCTGTCGCACCGGCTATAACGCCATTGCCGATGACTGGATCGGCATCCGTCCCGGTACCGACGGGCTCTTCGTCCTTGCCCTCGTTCATGAACTCCTCAAAGCCGGCAAGATCGATCTCGATTATCTCGGCCGCTATACCAATGCGCCACAGCTCGTCATCAGCGAGGAGGGCGCCAGTGATGATGGCCTCTTCGTGCGCAACGCGGAGGGCTCAGCGCTTGTCTGGGATAGCGTTACCGGTGGGCCCGTCGCGGCAAGCGACGTGCGCGCCAGAGCCAAACTCTCCGGCCGCTTCGAGGTAGGGGGCCGCAGCTGTGTTCCCGTCTTCCAGCTCATCGCCGAGCGTTATCTGAAGCCGGACTATGCGCCTGACGCGGTGGCGGAGCGCTGTGGCATCCCCGTCGCCACCATCAGGCGCATCGCAGCTGAACTTGCCCACGTCGCCTTCAATGAAGAAATCGAGCTTTCGGTGCCCTGGACTGACTGGGCCGGGCGCCACCACGGCTCGATCAAGGGCCGTCCGGTCTCGATGCACGCCATGCGGGGCATCTCCGCCCATTCCAATGGCTTTCATACCTGCCGCGCCATCCATCTCCTGCAGGTGCTGCTTGGCACCATCGACGTGCCCGGCGGCTTTCGCTTCCGCCCGCCCTTTCCCAAACCCGTGCCACCTCCCGACAAGCCCCATGGCAAGGATGGCGGCAGACCCAACACACCGCTGGGCGGTTCCCCGCTTGGCTTCGTCACCGATCCTGAGGATCTTCTCATCGACCAGGATGGCGAGCCGCTGCGCATCGACAAGGCGTATTCGTGGGAGGCGCCGTTCGCAGCCCACGGGCTGATGCACCTTGTGATCCGCAACGCCTTCGCCGGGGATCCCTACAAAATCGATACGCTTTTTCTCTACATGTCGAACCTGGCGTGGAATTCCTCGATGAATACCGAGGAGACCATCGCCATGCTCACCGCCAAGGGTGATGATGGGGAATACAGGATCCCCTTCATCATCTATTCGGACGCCTATCATTCCGAGACCGTGGCCTATGCCGATCTCGTCCTGCCCGACACCACCTATCTCGAGCGCCATGACTGCATCAGCCTCCTTGACCGGCCGATCTGCCATGCCGACGGCCCCGCTGACGCCATCCGCCAGCCCGTGCTCGAGCCCGATCGCGACGTCCGCCCCTTCCAAACTGTCCTCATCGAGCTCGGTGCGCGGCTGAAACTTCCGGGCTTCGTCGACGAGCGGGGCGAGCCCCGTTATCGCGACTATGCCGATTACATTGTCCGCCATGAACGCTGCCCCGGCATCGGCCCTCTGGCCGGCTGGCGGGGCGAAGACGGGAGCGTCCATGGCCGTGGCGCGCCCAATCCCGATCAGCTTGAGCGCTACATCGCCAATGGCGGCTTCTGGCATCAGACGCTTCCCCCCGGGCAGCGCTTCTACAAGATGGCCAATCAGGCCTATCTCGAATTTGCCACCCATATGGGTTTTTTGACCCGTCCCGAGCCCATCATCTTCCAGCTTTATTCCGAGCCGCTCCAGAAATTCCGTCTGGCCGCCCGCGGCCATGGCAAGCTCATTCCTCCCGCTGCCCTGCGCGCGCGCATAAAGACCTACTTTGATCCCTTGCCCTTCTGGTACGCGCCCTTTGAGGAGACGGGCCTTAAGGAGGATGAGTTTCCCCTCCATGCGCTCACCCAGCGGCCCATGCACATGTATCACTCCTGGGGTTCGCAGAA
>JAKAVI010000141.1 GCA_021817355.1 Pseudomonadota bacterium
GCGTACCGCGACGCTGGCAGGGGTCAGGATCGAGGCCCTCGACATCGGTGGCGGCTTTCCCGGTCCTTATAGAAATAATGATGTACCGCCCTACCACTGGTACTTCGACACCATCCGCGAGGCGCTTGACACTCTGCCGCAGCCCATCCCGGTGCTTTGCGAGCCCGGTCGGGCGCTCACGGCCGAAGGTGTATCGCTTGTCACCCAGGTCATCCTGCGCAAAGGTGACACGATTTACATAAATGATGGCACCTACGGCTCCTTTGATGAGCTTACCCTGCCGGGATGGAGCGCGGACTATCCCGTGCGCGTCTTCAGCCTTGATACGGCCGGACGGGTGCGGGAGCGTGACACCCAGGGCACGGCGTTTCGCGTTTATGGTCCGACCTGCGACACCTTGGATGTGCTGCCACGCCCGATCACGCTGCCGCAGACGATCAAAGCCGGCGACTTCATCGTGTTTGACAATATCGGTGCCTATTCCGTCGCCGTACGCACCAGCTTCAATGGCTTTTACCCTGATCGCTGGGCCATTGTCGGCAATTAAGCCACTGCAGACATGCTAGCCGGAGCGTTGCGGGTGGCGCCTGCTCTCACCGGAAGATCGTGCACTGTCCGCAACGAGGCCGCGATTGCTGGACCACCCACTTAGGCCTGGATCTCATGGCGCTCGCGGGTGCGGGCAAACACGATCTCCTTATATTTGTCAGCGGCATAGCCCACTTCCCAGGCACTCTTAGCCAGGAAGACAAGCGCACCATCGCGATCCTGTGCGATCTGATTGCGATAGGTAGACACAAATTTCTCCAGCGTCGCATCCGGACCCGTGATCCAGCGCGCGGTCTCATAGGGTGACGGTTCAAGCTCAGCATCCAGCCCATATTCTGCACGCAGACGCGAACGCAGCACATCCAGCTGCAGAGCACCGACAACGCCAACCACCCATTGTGCACCCAGCATCGGCTTGAACACCTGGGTAACGCCTTCTTCAGCCAAGCTTTCAAGCGCACGAGTCAGGTGCTTCTGCTTCATAGGATCGGAAAGCCTGACCCGCCGCAAAATTTCCGGTGCAAAGTTTGGGATCCCTGTGAAAAGAATCTTGCCGCTTTCCGATAAGGTATCGCCCACACGCAGCACTCCGTGATTGGGAATGCCAATGATATCGCCGGGAAAGGCCTCATCTACGGTTTCCCGTTCCTTGGCAAAAAACAGAATCGGGTTATGGACCCCGAGCTGCTTTCCGCTTCCGGACTGACGCAGCTTCATGCCACGACGAAAGCGTCCTGAAACCAGGCGCAGGAAGGCGACACGGTCGCGATGATTGGGGTCCATGTTAGCCTGGACCTTGAAGACAAATCCCGACACTTCATCGCGACCAGGTTCGACCTCGCCTTCACTCGTAGCCTGGGCCCGTGGTGGCGGTGCAAAGCGCGCGAGTGCCATGATCAGCTCGCGCACACCAAAGTTCTTCAGTGCCGAACCGAAAAAGACCGGAGTCTGATGGCCCTCGAGGTAGGTCTTCAGATCAAACTCGGCAGAGGCCCCACGCACCAGCTCGACATCGTCATTGAGGCGGGTGACGTCCTCAGCTGCAAGCACGGACGAAAGCGCATTGTGGCCAACCCGAGGCAGTTCATCACCGCGGCTCGAATATGGAACAAACTCGCCACTCGCTATCTCGTAGATGCCGCGGAAGTTCAGCCCCATGCCTACCGGCCAGTTCATCGCGGCACATTCGAGCTGCAGCTGGTCGGCAATTTCATCGAGCAGTTCGATCGTATCGCGCGCTTCCCGGTCCATCTTGTTGACGAACGTGATGATCGGAATGTCACGCAAACGGCAGACTTCAAACAGCTTGCGGGTCTGAGCTTCGATGCCCTTTGCCGCATCGATCACCATCACGGCCGAATCGGCGGCGGTCAGGGTACGATAGGTATCTTCCGAAAAATCCTCGTGGCCAGGAGTATCGAGCAGATTGAATATGGCGCCCCCATATTCGAACGTCATAACCGCACTGGTTACCGAGATCCCGCGCTCCTGTTCGATTTTCATCCAGTCCGAACGCGCCCGCCGGGCCTCACCACGCGCCTTGACCTGGCCGGCCGCGTGGATGGCACCACCGAGCAAAAGCAGATGCTCGGTCAAGGTGGTCTTGCCCGCGTCAGGGTGCGAGATGATGGCGAAGGTGCGCCGCCTCGCGGCCTGCGTCGCAATGGTTTCGAGGGGCTGGCTCATGGGCGCTGGGCTCTAGCAGGCACAGCCCCGAAGAGCAACAGCGACGCACAAGGTCGGGCGAGACCCTGCCCGGGACCATGAGGGGTGCGGCCGATGTTCGGCCCCGGCCGCGGTCCAGAGGTGGCCGGGATGGCCCCTTGGCGCACCGCCATTCGTTCGGCTCCGCATGTCCGACGACCCTACCGTGCCCGCTTGAATCGTATCCAAGTCAAATTTGAATCTTGCTTTGCCCCTGATTGGCGCAAACCGCTAACACTTCGGCCTTATGCTGGCGAACGCGCATGATCCTGCGCAAAGGGAGAAGCATCACATGGGCGAGCGGTCTGCCGCCTTTGGCGGGCTTTTGATTGGCATCACGATTGTCCTGGCGTTGGCTTACAGCCTTGGTGACAGCCAGCACCTCATCAGCTGGAGCTTTGACGCGTTAAGGGACGGTGGCAGGTTTGCCGATCAGGTAGGGCGGCGGGCTGCAGCCAGACTGCAGCGCACCCTTTAGGCACCCAGGGACATCAAACGATGGTTTCGTCAACAAAGCTGCGGCCCTGACGGTCCTCGATCTCGACGACCCACAGGTCCGGATCAAAGCGCCGCTGCTTGTCAACAAACGCGGCTGCCGTCTTCTCGTCACAAGGTCCGCCAAGCGGGCGCATCCAGACAAGCCCGCCCTCCGCGCCTGCCCGCGCTTGAACCAGAATCGTGGTTGTTCCATCGAGCGGCGAGAGCTTGATGATGACCGCACCGGCATCTTCAGATCCCTTGTGCAGGACATATCCCGCCGCCCCCGCCACCTCTGCCCTGCGGATGAGGGCACGCACATAAATCCCGGGTTTCAGGCGTGGCTGCATGGCATCTCAAGGTCGATCAGATGAAACTCCCGCGCCAGAGCGAAGCCGGCCGCACCGTCAACGCCGAGCCATTCTTCCCCCTGTGGCCGCCAGCTCGAATGTACGAGGACCGGGGTTACACCGTCTGCGGAAACAAAGGGCAAGAGAAGTTCCTCTATCACTTCGGGCCGGACTTGATCGCGTCCGGGAATGGTTCGCCTGGCGACCCCAATCGCACCTTGGGCGATAGCGCTGAATCTGATCAGCCGCTGACGCCGGTGCGCTTTGAGGGTCCTGTTGAGCCAGTCCTCACCCGCAAGATCGGTGCCAAATGCCAGCTGGAAAACCGTGCCGGCGAGCCGACAGATCACACTTTGACCGATCCTGACTTCAAACAGCGCACAGCCACGCAGCACCTCTCCGAGGTGCACAGGATCAAAGGCCCTATGCGAGGGCAGGCTAGCCTCACCCGCAAGAGCGAGCCAGTAGTCGAGCAGCTGACGATTGAGCCCATGAAGCCCAAGACGCGCCGCCTCATCGCGCACATGGAGGCAGTTCATGGAGCGAGTCTAGTCCAAAGCGACTGTGTCACGCTACAGTTCACGGCACGAGATCAGGCCGCAGCCCCCCGGCGCAGGCGCCGGCTGGGCAGCCGCTGGACCCCTTCGGGCGTGGGATTGGCGTGTGGCAACAACAGCCGTACCGTCGTCCCCACACCGAGCTCTGATTCAATCACGGTCTGCCCGCCATGCATGGCTGCCAGCGCCTTGACGAGTGCAAGGCCAAGGCCGGTACCTTCCTGCGTGCGCACATGGGTACCTTCGGCCTGCTCGAAGGGACGACCCAGGCGAGCGAGATCTGCGGAATCAATC
>JAKAVI010000390.1 GCA_021817355.1 Pseudomonadota bacterium
CTTCCCCCTCGCCAATTCCGGCGAATCAATTGTGAATCAATATGATAGGCGTGGTTGGGAGAGATCGCTAGGTAAGGTAGTTAACAAAGTGTAAAAGCCCGGGATGTTGTAGCGGCCAGCAAAATGTTGCCGCTTGTCCCAAGAAGCGGGCGGTACAGCCCCCTGGATGATCCCGGTGTTGCGGGAGACGCGATCGGCTCGGCGTGCAGCCGGGCCATAGCCGCCAGGCGCAGCGGCCATGGCCGGTCGGCACTCAGTAGCGATAATGATCCGGCTTGAACGGGCCGCTAGTGCCGACGCCAATATAGGCTGCCTGCTTGTCGCTCAGTTTGGACAGTTTGACGCCGATTTTTTCGAGATGAAGCATCGCTACCTTTTCGTCCAAGGTTTTGGGCAAGGTGTAGACGCCGACCGGATAGTGTTCGGCGTTGGTGAACAGTTCTATCTGTGCCAGCGTCTGGTTGGTGAACGAAGCGCTCATTACAAAGCTGGGGTGACCTGTCGCGCAACCCAGATTGACGAGCCGGCCCTGGGCCAAAAGGATGATGCGCTTGCCGTCAGGAAACTCGATCTCGTCGACCTGAGGCTTGACATTGTGCCATTTGAAATTCTTGAGTTGGCCGACTTGGATCTCGCTATCAAAATGGCCAATATTGCACACGATAGCCCTGTGCTTCATCGACCGCATATGTTCAACGGTGATCACGTCGATATTACCGGTGGTCGTTACGAATATATCGCCGCGCGGCGCCGCCTCTTCCATGGTGGTTACTTCATAGCCTTCCATGGCCGCCTGCAGGGCGCAGATGGGATCAATTTCCGTGACAATGACGCGGCACCCGGCCTGCCGCAGCGATGCGGCCGAGCCTTTTCCAACGTCGCCAAAGCCGGCCACGACTCCAACTTTTCCAGCCATCATAACGTCAGTGGCGCGGCGGATGCCGTCGACGAGCGATTCGCGGCAGCCATAGAGATTGTCAAATTTTGACTTTGTGACGCTGTCATTGACATTGATCGCGGGCCATAAAAGGGTTCCCTTCTTATGCATTTCGTAGAGGCGATGAACGCCTGTGGTAGTTTCCTCGGTCACTCCTTTGATCGCTTCGGCACAGCGCGTATAGAATCCGGGCTGCTCTTTCATCCGACGTTTGATTGCTGCGAAGAGTACCTGCTCCTCCTCATTTCCGTAGGTATCGAGAAAGGCTGTATCACCGTCTTCGGCCCGCTTGCCCAGATGAATCAGAAGCGTGGCGTCGCCACCGTCGTCGAGAATCATATTGGGGGTACCGCCGTCTGCCCATTCAAAGATGCGATGGGTGTATTCCCAATATTCGTCGAGGCTTTCCCCCTTCTTGGCAAAGACCGAGCTGCCGCTGGCGGCGATGGCAGCGGCGGCGTGATCCTGGGTAGAGAAAATGTTGCAGGATGCCCAGCGAACGTCGGCTCCCAGATGCTTGAGGGTTTCAATCAGGACCGCAGTCTGAATCGTCATATGAAGGCTGCCCGCAATACGGGCACCCTTTAGTGGGAGTTTGAGACCAAATTCGCTGCGCGTTGCCATCAGGCCGGGCATTTCTGTTTCGGCCAGGTCGATTTCCTTGCGTCCCCATTCAGCAAGTTTGATGTCGGCGATGACATAATCGGTATTCATGAAGCGATCCTCTGATTGACGGTGGCGGGGTATAGCAGCCAGGGTAAAAACTCACAAGAAGATATAAAGAAATATGCATATCTTTATACATTAGCCGAGAAATGGATGGAAATAGACCCAGGTCCCCTTGGCAGGACCGATCGACTGGGTCAGCCTGGCACGTGCAGGGAGGTAAGGTCGATGTCAGGTGCTTTGGTTCTGTTATCCGGAGGACAAGATTCGGCAACCTGTCTGGCTTGGGCGCTTGCGCAATATGCGCGAGTCGAGACCATCGGCTTCGACTATGGTCAGCGTCACCGGAACGAGCTTGAAGCCCGCAATCGCGTACTTCAGGGCTTTCGAAGCAAGTTTTCAGACTGGGCCGTCAGACTTGGACCGGACCACGTCCTGGACCTGCGCGTCCTTGGCCAGATAAGCGAGACCGCCCTGACCCGCGATTGCGATATTGTTGCTGGTGGTAAGGGACTTCCAAATACCTTTGTGCCGGGACGAAATCTGATTTTTCTGACGTTTGCCGCTGCCGTAGCTTACCGGCAAGACCTTAAGCACATCGTATCTGGGGTGTGCGAAACAGACTATTCCGGATACCCGGACTGCCGAGATGATACCATCAAGGCACTTCAGGTTACCCTCAATCTGGGAATGGAACAGCGCTTTGTACTCGATACGCCCTTGATGTGGATCGACAAGGCCCAAACCTGGCACTTGGCCGAACGACTGGGTGGTCCTGATCTCGTCGAGTTGATCCGCACCGAAACGTTGTCGTGCTATCGCGGTGATACCCAGAACATGCATGTTTGGGGATACGGTTGCGGCGCGTGTCCTGCCTGTGATCTGCGTGCCAAGGGTTATGGCGCATTTGTCTCTGGACCGCCTTAATAGGATTTCGGCAGACCTAAAACGCGCTCGGCGATGTAACAGAGTGCAAGTTGCGGGCTTATCGGAGCGATCCGTGCGATCATGACTTCTCGCAGGTAGCGCTCAACGTGAAAATCCTTGGCATAGCCAAAGCCGCCATGTGTCATGACGGCCTGCTGGCATGCGTCAAATCCAGCTTCACCGGCCAGAAATTTGGCAGCATTCGCACTTGCGCCAGCTTCGATACCGCGGTCGTACTGGTTTGCTGCCCGCAGTGTCATCAGCCAGGCAGCCTCCAGCGCCAGCCAGTTCTTGGCCAGCGGATGCTGGATTGCCTGATTTTGCCCAATGGCTCGGTCAAACACAATGCGCTCTTTAGCGTAGCGCGTTGCTTTGTTCAGCGCGAGCTGTCCAAGTCCAATCGCTTCGGCCGCGATCAGAATTCGCTCCGGATTCATTCCATCAAGAATATACCTGAACCCCTGACCTTCTGTACCGATCAGGTCATCTTCGGGAATTTCCAAATTTTCAATAAAGAGCTCATTTGAATCGATCGCCTTACGACCCATCTTGTCGATCTCCCTTACAACGATATGACGACGATCAAGATCGGTATAGAAAAGGCTGAGACCCTCAGTCGGCTTGCGGACGTCGCAAAGTGGTGTAGTACGAGCAAGAAGCAAAATTTTGCTGGCGACCTGTGCGGTCGAGATCCATACCTTCTGCCCATTGACGATAAAGCGATCCTTGTGACGAATGGCACGTGTCTTAAGTCGGGTCGTATTAAGACCCGTGTCTGGCTCCGTAACGGCAAAACATGCCTTTTCATGCCCCATCACAATGGGAGGGAGCATGCGCAATTTTTGTGCATTGCTGCCATGGGTGACCACCGGGTTAAGACCAAAGATATTCATATGGAGGGCGGATGCGCCGGACATGCCGGCGCCGGATTGGGCAACGGTGCGCATCATGACTGCGGCCTCGCTGATACCGAGACCTGAACCGCCATAGGCAGGTGGGATGCAAATTCCTAGCCATCCACGCTGAGCAAAGGCCTGATAGAAGTCTTCCGGGAATCCACCCGAGTTGTCGCGGGAGCGCCAGTAGGCATCATCGAAGCCCTTGCAGAGCGAGGCCACGGCATTTTGAACATTTTCCTGATCCCGGTTCAGTTCGAAATCCATTGCTCAGTTCCCTGATGATGATGAACGATCCACCAGCATAAAGCCTTATTGGCGGAGGGCGAAGATGGCACCATTGACGCAATCCCCAACCCGCCGGGACGAGCGTCCAAGGGTAGCAGTAAGCGCGGAGTGCGTGAATGACCAGCGCAGCGCCGGAATTGGGCTACTGCGAATGCACAACGGCGCAGTCGGGTCGCTCCCGGCTTACCCCTAGGGG
>JAKAVI010000268.1 GCA_021817355.1 Pseudomonadota bacterium
TCCTTGATGATCGCGATCATCGCAGGAGCGCGCAGGCCACTCGTCCAGGTGTAGGCAGCAAGCACCGCAAAGGCCAGAAGCAGTGGCCATTCTCCGTTCAGGCCAAGACCAGCGAGTACGACTTCCATGCCGACGAGCTGCAGCGCGATGTAGGGCAAGGTGGCAATGATGCCGGTAACAGCAATGGCGGCGGCGAGCAGTGGCGCATCAAAGCGCCCGCGCACGAAATCGGCCGCCGTCAGATATCCTTTCTGCTGCGCTTCGCTCCACAGCCGCGGATAGACCGCAAACAGAATGGGAAAGATGAGGATCGTGTAGGGCACCGCGAAAAAGCCCACGGCACCGGCACCAAACATCAGCGCCGGAACGGCGATAAAGGTGTAGGCCGTATAGAGGTCGCCGCCGAGCAGAAACCAGGTGATCAGCGTACCGAAGCGCCGGCCGCCAAGGCCCCATTCGTGCAATTGTCCGAGATCGGCCTTGTGCCAGCGCGCTGCGAGGAACCCGATCACGGTGACGGCGATGAAGAGGCTGGCGAAAATCAGGCTCGCCAGCGGGCCGGCATGGGCGCTCACGCGTCGTCACCGAGCAGCCTGGCCGCGACCTTGATGAGGACGGCCACAACTCCGACCCATGCCAGCTGATACCAGTAAAAAAAGGGAATGCCGGCCAGCGTGGGCATGACGCGATCATAGCCTGCCACCCAGAGCAGCGCCGCAAAGGGCGCCAGGAGTAGGCCTATACCCGCAAGCCTTCGCATCCGCCGTGCCATAAAAGCCCCCGCCTTTGCACCCGCAGAGTGCTTACGGCATAAGCTTGCGGGTCGCCAAGTCGTCGCAAGGCCATGAACCTTCTTTATCTTGGGGTTTCACTTTCCGGCATCGTCATACTGGCGGCTCTCAACCGTTTGCTCCTCAAAACCCGGACGCCGCGCCTGGATCAGGCGGCAGCCTTGGCGCTGCTGTCTCTCGAGGAACCAGACTTGCACCTTCGTCATTTTAGCGGCGATGGTCGCGCGGGCCTCGTCCAAACGCAGGATGGCCGCCTCTTTGCCATCGCCGTGCTTGGCGATCGTCTTGTTGCCCGCGCGCTTGGCGCGTCAAACCTTGCAGAGGTGCGCTACCGCGATGGCTGCCTCAGACTGCGCCTGCGGGATTATGGCTTCCGCGCGCTCTCTCTCTATCTTCCGCCCGCTGACGCTGGGGTGTGGCTGGAGCTGCTTGGTGCACACGAACCATCTAGATGAGCGGCGGCAGCCCGTCGTCGAGCACAAGGCCCTCGGCTTCTGAGAGAAACTGGGGCCAGTCCTGCGGATCCAGGCCTAGCTTGACCGCTTCGCTGCGTATGCCGTCGAGATCCGCCGCCCCGTCGGGGTTCAGGGGCCGCGCCCGGTCCCAGATTTCGCGCCAATAATCGGCAAAATAGGTGCGATAGGGCTCGCCGGACAGGCGCAGGCCCGGACGGCCATCCGCGAGATATTCGCTTGCATAGCCGCCCAGCAAAAACTCGCGGTCGTCGAACAGATAGCCCCCCATGCCGGGCACCAACTCCTTGACGCCATTGCAGACGGTGCGAACGCGAAAGGAACGCCCCTTGTAGCGTAGTAGGGTGGCAAGGACCTCCTTCAGCCGTTCCAGCTCATAGAAGATCTCGATGCGCTCGACCTCAAGAGAACCGTCAAGGATGCGCTGGTCGGTCAGCCGTCGAAACTCCTCCTGGACGAAGGGGGCGGTGGCGTGGCGGGAGGCCAGCCGAAATGCCCGTAAGCTGCGCTCAGCGCCGCAGGTCAGCTCGCGCAGCAGCCCGGGCAGCTCGCTTTGCACATCGATGAGGGCCGCGCCCCGCGACGGTGAGGGCTCCTGCTCTTCGGCAAACAGGGTTCCGACATCAATTTGCAAGAGTTCAGCAAGACGCAGGCGCCTGCCTTCACGGGGAAGATATTTTCCTGCTTCCCAGGCAGCAGCAGCGGTGAGGTCAACACTTATAGCATCAGCAACATCTTGTCGGGACAATCCCTTCTTTTCTCGCAAACGTTTGATACGTCTTCCAATTGCAATTCGACTGTCCTGCATTCGCATAGTCCTTGAGCTGAAGCAGCAGCAAAACTCCCGAAAACTCCAATAACCGCTTGATTCAGCACATTGATTCCATGAAATAAATGCTAGACGCCCTCTTGGAGAGACACAACCACCATTGCATAGGACTTTCGGCTACTTGCCAGCGCTCAAGTGCTCAGTTGCAGATTGCATAAGCAGCAGCCGCAGGCTTTGATGCGCCGCAACGGTGAAAGCGATGCAGATCGATCCAGGCGCCCTGTTTAATCCCGTCCAGCTCGCAACGCCGGCCTTCATCGGGCTGGTGTTGCTTGAGCTGGTCTATGCCCGGCTTACGGAAGGCGCGCGCTATGAAGCCCGAGACACCCTCACCAGCCTCCTGATGGGGCTCGGCAGCGTCATTGTCGGGGCGGCTTTTGCCTTCATGTTCGTGGACTTGGCACGCCTGGTAGGCCCCTTTCGGGTGATCACACTGCCGTTCACGCTCTGGGTGATCATCGCCTGCTTTGTGGCCGATGATTTTGCCTATTACTGGTGGCACCGTGCCAGCCACCGGATGCGCTGGCTCTGGGCCAATCATGTCGGCCACCACTCCAGTCAGCACTACAATCTCTCGACGGCGCTGCGTCAGCCCTGGACCGGAGCCCTGACGCCAGGGCTGCTGTTCAAGCTGCCCCTGCTCTTGCTCGGGTTTCCCCTCTCCATGCTGGTCTTTGTCGGTGGGCTCAATCTCGTTTACCAGTTCTGGATCCACACCGAAGCGATCGGTAAGCTTCCCAGACCGTTCGAATTTGTCTTTAACACCCCCTCCCACCACCGGGTCCATCACGCGGTCAACCCGCATTATCTGGACGCCAACTATGCCGGGGTGTTCATTCTGTGGGACCGGATTTTCGGCAGCTTTGTCGCTGAAGACGAAAAGCCGCGCTATGGCATTGTCAAAAATCTCTACAGCTTCAATCCCTTGGTGGTTGCCAGCCATGAATGGCTGGCAATTGCCGCTGACCTGCGCCAGGCGCGGTCCGTCAAGGAGGCCCTCGGTCTCTTCCTGGGCCCGCCAGGATGGTCGGCTGATGGCAGCCGCGAGACCTCCGATGCCATCAAGGCCCGCTGGCGCGCCCGGCTCTCTCAACCTGCCTCCGCTCCGGCCGAATAGACCCAGATCGGGCAAGGCCCCTTTATTTGCGTGGTTCCTTGGCCTATTCCCGGCGCGGCTTTAACCTTGCTGCACAGATACGAGGAGAATTCGCATGTCCACTGCCGGGCTGATGAAGGGCAAACGCGGCCTTGTGATGGGCGTGGCCAATGAGCGCTCGATCGCCTGGGGGATCGCCCAGTCGCTCAGCGCTGCCGGCGCGGAGCTTGCCTTCACCTATCAGGGCGAGGCGTTCAAGAAGCGCGTCACCCCGCTCGTGGCGCCCCTCGCTCCTGCCGCGGTGATCGATTGCGACGTCGCCAATCCGGCCTCGCTGGAGGCCTGCTTTGCCACGTTGCGCCAAACCTGGCCAACGATAGACTTTGTGGTCCATGCCATTGCCTTTTCCGACAAGGAGCAGCTCAAGGGTCGCTATGTCGACACTTCGATCGACAATTTCCGCATGACCATGGAGATTTCCTGCTACTCCTTTACCGCGGTTGCGCGCCACGCTGAAAAGATGATGCCGGAGGGTGGCGCCATGCTGACACTGAGTTACTATGGCGCCGAGAAAGTGGTGCCCCACTACAACGTCATGGGTGTGGCCAAAGCTGCCCTCGAGGCCAGTGTCCGCTATCTGGCCGAAGACCTGGGCAAGCAGAACATCACCGTCAACGCCATTTCTGCCGGTCCGATCAAAACCC
>JAKAVI010000083.1 GCA_021817355.1 Pseudomonadota bacterium
CGCATGGCGCCCGTAAACCTTGAGGGGGTTCCGGCACCGGCGGGAGAAATGCCCGTGGTCCTCGGACCAGGCTGGCCCGGGGTCCTCCTGCATGAAGCCATCGGCCATGGGCTTGAAGGTGACTTCAACCGCAAAAAGACCTCAGCCTTTGCCGGGCTGATGGGCCAGCGCGTCGCGGCCGAAGGGGTCACTGTCGTCGACGACGGCACCATGGCGGGTCGCCGTGGCTCACTGTCAATTGATGACGAGGGGACGCCCACCTCACGCACCGTGCTGATCGAGGACGGCATTCTCAAAGGCTACATGCAGGACCGGCAAAATGCGCGCCTGATGGGCATGGCGGCTACCGGCAATGGTCGACGTGAGAGTTTCGCAGCAACGGTCATGCCGCGCATGACCAATACCTATATGCTGGCGGGCGACAAGGATCCCAAAGAAATCATCGCTTCGGTCGAGCGGGGGATCTATGCCGTCAATTTTGGAGGTGGCCAGGTTGACATCACTTCAGGCAAGTTCGTCTTTTCGTGCACCGAGGCCTATCTTATCGAAAGCGGCCGGATCGGCCCCCCGATCAAAGGCGCGACGCTTATCGGCGACGGACCTCAGGCGCTGACCCGGGTCAAGCTCATCGGCAATGATCTCAAGCTCGATACCGGCGTCGGTGTCTGCGGCAAGAATGGTCAGTCTGTTCCGGTAGGAGTAGGTCAGCCAACCATGCGCATAGACGGGCTCACCGTGGGCGGCACCCAGCAGGCGGCCTAGGTCAAAGCCACGGGGGCGAGCCATGCTCATTTTCAAGATTTGCCATGACGTGGAATGGCGTGAGGCGACACTACGCGGCATCTACGGCGGAACGGACAAAGACCGGCGGGATGGCTTCCTGCACTTTTCCACGGAACCTCAACTCCTCGGCACATTGCAGAAATGGTACGCGGCGGCGACAGATCTTGTTCTGGTGGCCGTTGACGCCGACTTTCTTGGCTCCGATCTCAAGTGGGAAGCCGCGCGTGACGGCGCGCTGTTTCCCCATCTTTACGGTTCACTGCCGGCAGCCGCAGCCATTTGGGTTGCACCGATTGGACGTGACGCAAGCGGTCGCTTCATTCTGCCCACGGCCGCGATGCACAATCCTGTGATGCCGGCCTAAAGGCTTCCCCTCCCTTGGGGCATCCGCCCTGACCGTCGCGCAAGGCCTCCCCCCATCCCCCGGTTCATGACGTGCGGGCAGCGCGGTCATGGGCCTCCATGTAAAGGGTGGCACACGGCAGTTACGAGCAGTAATGTCGGCCAAGGAACGCGGTTCAATCGCGTCGTGTGGGGACAGTGATCATGCGCTACAGCCAACTGGGAAATACTGGTCTTTATGTTTCCAACATCTGCCTGGGAACCATGACCTTTGGTGGTCAGGGCTTCTGGAAGATGGTGGGTAATCTCGAGCAGCCGACGGCAACCAAACTGATCGGTCGTGCCCTCGAGGCTGGCGTCAACTTTCTTGACACTGCGGATGTCTATTCCGAAGGCCGCTCCGAACAGATGGTCGGGCAGGCGTTCAAGGATCTTGGGCTCAGGCGCTCCGAAATCGTGCTCGCCACCAAATGCTGCGGGCGCGTCGGACGCGGCGTGAACGATATCGGCGCCTCCAGGGGCCATATCCTGGATGCGGTGGAGCGCAGCCTTGAACGTCTGCAGACCAATTACATCGACCTCTATCAGATCCATGCGAATGACCCCATAACCCCGGTGGAAGAGACGATGGGCGCGCTCGATGATCTCGTCCGGCGCGGCCTGGTGCGGTATGCGGCGGTCTCGAACTGGCAGGCCTGGAAAATCGCCAAGGCCAATGAGTTTGCCCGGCACAGAGGACTTGCACGGTTCGAAACCCTGCAGGCCTACTACTCGATCGCCGGTCGCGATCTTGAACGTGAAATAGCGCCAATGCTCGCAGATCAGAAAATGGGACTGCTGGTCTGGAGCCCTCTGGCTGGCGGGCTCCTGTCCGGCAAGTTCAGTGCTGGCAGCAATGGTCCGGAGGGAGCTCGACGCACGCAGTTCGATTTTCCGCCGGTCGACAAAGACCGCGCCTTCCGCTGTATCGCGGCAATGCGCGAGGTCGCAGCGGCCCACGACGTTTCCGTCGCCCGCGTCGCCCTGGCCTGGGTACTTGCCAAGCCGTTCGTCACCAGCGTGATCATCGGCGCCAAGACCGAAGAACAGCTGAATGACAATCTCGCCGCCGGAGAACTTGAGCTAACCCCGAGCGAAATCACGCGGCTGGATGAAGTCAGCGCCCTTCCCGCCGAGTATCCTGGCTGGATGCTGGCGCGCCAGAGCTCCGAGCGCGTGCCGGGACCACGCTGACGGGAGCCCGCCATGAGGCGCATCGAGGGTCAGCGACGGCAGATCAGTCCGGGCTTTTCCGTAAACCGGCTGCTCCCCAGTCTCGCGGCACGCAGCGTTGGGCCGTTTGTGTTCTTCGATGCATTTGGTCCAGTTGACCTGCCGCCAGGTCAGGGACTTGATGTACGTCCGCACCCGCATATCGGTCTTTGCACCGTCACTTATCTTTTCGAGGGCGGCCAGATCCACCGCGACAGTCTCGGATCGGTGCAGGAAATCCGCCCCGGCGCCGTCAACTGGATGACCGCCGGACGGGGGATCGTGCATTCCGAGCGAACCTCACCCCAGATGCGGGCGGCCGGCCATCGCATGCACGGGGTTCAGAGCTGGGTTGCCTTGCCCACAGATGATGAGGAGATTGAACCAAGCTTCGAACACGCCGCCAGTCAAACGCTGCCGGTCATGGATGCCCCTGGCATTCACCTGCGCCTGCTCGCCGGTCATGGCTTTGGCCTGATCGCCCCGGTGCGCGTGCTCTCACCGCTGTTTTACGCCGATATCACATTTGCCCGCGACAGCCACTTTGCGCTGGGCCATGAGCACCAGGAACAGGCCATGTATGTCGTGTCAGGCTCAGTGACAGTCGGCAACCAGAACTTCGGGGAAGGCGTGCTGGTCGTCTTTGACCGTGACGATGAGGTTGTCATTGCCGCCGATGAGCCGGCACGCGCACTGGTGTTCGGCGGCGCCCCTCTCGATGGCCCACGCCATCTGTGGTGGAACTTTGTCGCCACCTCCACCGCGCGCATTGCGCAGGCGAAGGCCGATTGGCGCGCGATGCGCCTCGGACGCATTCCAGGCGATGACGAGTTCATTCCCCTGCCTGATTAATGTGCTAGGCTACCTGCTGCAATTGGCTCGGGGAGAATTTCATGCGCCTTCTGTTGATTGTTGTCGGACTTTTTGCTCTGGCCACCGGATTGCTGTGGATCGGTCAGGGAACCGGCTACGTGATGTGGCCGTCATCCAGCTTCATGCTGCGTCAGACCGCATGGGCATGGTATGGTGTAGCGCTGACAATCGGTGCGCTGCTGATCCTTACCTACGCCGCGCGCGGGCGCTAACCCGGGCCTGCCCTGCTGCTCCCAGGTCTCAGAGAAAATTATACTCCGTGAACAGCGGGCGCAGATCGCCACCCCAGCTCTGCTGATAGCGCTGAAGCAGTTCTTCCGCACGGCTGTAGCCGCGGTCGACCAGCACACGCAAAGAGTTGAGATAGCCATCCTCACTCATGCCCGCCGCATCGGTCGCGGCTCGCCGTTTCAGACCGTCACTTGAAATTTCAAGCATCCTGCGGGCCAGCGCCAAAACATTGCTACCCCGGAACGGCGTCGCAAAGCCCTGCCGTGGAACCGCATCGCGCAAGGCCTGACGTTCTTCAGTAGTCCAGTCCTTGACCATGTCCCATGCCGCGTCAAGGGCCGTTTGGTCATAGTAAATTCCAGTCCAAAGCGCAGGCAGCGCGCAGATGCGTTGCCAGGAGCCGCC
>JAKAVI010000406.1 GCA_021817355.1 Pseudomonadota bacterium
GGCCTTGTCCTGCTGCGCCGCGTAGTCGGACTTGGAACGACACAGGTCAAGATGTCTACGGGGCTGCGCAACGGCTGCGATGTGGTCTTGAAGCGCGCCGACGTCGTCTTCATGCACCGGATTCTGTTCGTCTCGCAGTAACTAATCCGGATAGCCCTGGATGTGGTGCACCAGCCGCTGATAGGCAGACCAGTTCTTAGCCTGCCACAGCGCTAAAAGCTGGCGTCCCTGCTCCTGCATGACTTTTTCATAGGCGGTATGCGGGGTGCCCTGCACGACGAAGTTGAGTGCCTTTTCGATCTGGGCCGCATAACGCGCGCGATCAAGAGACGAAAGCGAGAGCACATATTCGAAGCGCGGTACGATGCTCGAAGGATCGGCCGCAAACGCCTTGTGGTAATAGGCGATACCGTCACTGGTACTGGCGCCATACATGAGATCGGCGAGGACTGAACCGCCGCCAGCCACAACGCCGATATTCCAGCCGCCCATGGCGGCCAGGGCAAAGCCGTTGTGCGGATGATATTTGAGCGCGATCTTGAGGTTGTCTTTGGCCTCTCCGGCAAAGCCTTTGGCCTCAGCCTCCATAATGCCGATAATGCGCGCTTCATAGCCGAGGGAGGCGGCCAGGTAGACCCGGGCCAGGGCAGACGTGGGGTCGGCTGCGATGGCTGCCCGCGCATAGGATTCGGCGAGTTTCAGACAGGACAGGCAAGGGCCTTTGCCGAGACGGGCGTTGGCGAGTGCCGCCCGTGCCGCTTCGGTCAGGCCTTCGCCGTCATGCTGGGCGAGGCCGGCACGGATCGCCGCATTGTAATGACCTGCGATGTAAAGGGCACGCGGGGAGGGCGTCTGGGCGAGGCTGGGTGCGGCCAGCATCAGGGCGGCGAGAAGCCATCGCAGTTTCATGCATCCGATCCTAGAAAATCGCCGGCCAGTGCCCGCCGGATCAGGGTTGCGGTCTGGGCACAGCCGAACAGCGCGGCAAAGGAGCCAAAGCGCGGTCCCTGGCTTTGTCCGATTACCACTTCATAGATCGCCTTGAACCAGTCACGCAGTGGCTCGAAGGCGTGACGTTTGCCGACTTCATAGACTTCAAACTGGACTCGTTCGCCGTCGCGTTCGTCACCCATGGCATCAAGCTGATCGGCGAGCTCAGCGAGCGCCGCACGCTCCTTGTCGCTCGGGGTGCGGAAATTCTTGTGCGGGCGCACGAAGTCTTCGTAATAGCGGATGGCATAATCCACGAGCCGGTCAAGGCCTGGATTGTGCTGCGGGCTGGCCTCGGGCGCATAGGCGCGAATGAAACCCCACAGCACATCGCGGTGATGCGCATTGGAGGCGCTGACCAGATTGAGCAGAAGGGCGAAACTGACGGGATAGCGTTCAGCCGGAGGATGGGCGTTGTGCAGATGCCAGATCGGACTTTCCAGTTGCGCCTCGACGCTGGTAAGGCCGCGATAGGCATCGAGCAGCGCTATGTAGTCATCAACCGCCTTTGGAATCTGATCGAAATACAGCTTCTTGGCCGCTTTCGGCTTCTGGAACATGAAGAGGGCAATGCTCTCTTCCGGTCCGTAACTGAGCCATTCGTCGATCGACAGTCCGTTGCCCCTGGACTTGGAGATCTTCTGGCCGTGTTCATCGAGGAACAGTTCGAACACGAAATGCTCCGGAGGCTCACCGCCGGCAATGCGGCAGATCCGGTCATATAGCGGCTGCGAGGGCAGATGGTCCTTGCCATACATCTCGTAGTCGATGCCCAGCGCCGCCCAGCGCATACCAAAATCCGGCTTCCACTGCAGCTTGCAATGCCCCCCGGTCACCGGCACGGTTTCCTCGCTGCCGTCCTCCTCGATATAGGTAATGGTGCCGCCCTCAACATCGCGGGCGATAACCCGTGCGAGCAACACCTTGCCCGAACGTGGGCTGACCGGCAGGAATGGGGAGTAGGTCTCGCGACGCTCATCGCCAAGGGTTGGCAGCATGACCGCCATGACCTCGTCGTATTTGGCCAGCACCCGCAGCAGCGCCGCGTCATAAATGCCAGACTTGTACATGTCCGTGGCGCTGCGGAAATCGTATTCGAAGCCGAAGCGATCCAGGAAAGCGCACAGACGCGCGTTCATGTTGCGCCCATAGCTCTCATGGGTGCCGAAGGGATCGGGAATGGAGGTCAGGGGCTTGCCCAGATGCTGCGCCATCATCTCCTTGTTGGGCACATTGTCCGGAACCTTGCGCAGGCCATCCATGTCGTCCGACATCGCGATCAGGCGGGTCGGGATCGGGCTCAGGCGTTCGAAGGCGCGGCGCACCCAGGTGGTGCGGGCCACTTCGCCGAATGTGCCGATATGGGGCAGTCCGGAGGGGCCGTAGCCGGTCTCGAAGCGGACCTCCTTGATTTCTTTGCCATTGGCAAGCTGGCGCTCGATACGGGCCAGAACCTTGCGCGCCTCCTCGAAAGGCCAGGCGCGGGCGGCAAGAGCTTCAGGAACGGGAGGGACGGAGGTCATGCGTACAACGACAGGTTTAAGGCTTCCGAAAGGGGGCCGAAGCTAGGCTTGCGGCAGGGAGCGCGTCAATGCAAGAGCCCAGCCAATCGCCGGATTCGAGCCAGGGCGCTGATGCGCAGGCCCTTGCGCTGGGACGTGTGGCGATCCTGTTTAGTCTCGCGCGGCAAAGTCTGTTTTTGCCTTTTGCTGCGCTGTGCGTGGCTGCCACCCTGCTCGGGCCCCGCCACCTGCCACTTTTTGTGTCCGCGGCGCCCCTGCTCCTTGCCATCATCATCAGCCTCGCGACCTTTCGCCTCGCAGCGCGCTTCGAGCAGCAGGCCGATGACCGCGAGCCGCAGGCCTGGGCACGGCGCTACACCTGGCTCTCGGCGCTCTCGGGCATGGTCTGGGGCCTGGGCGGCGGTTATCTGTGGTTTGTTCCCCACCTTTACGCGGCGCAGGCCTATCTGTGCCTTGGCATTCTTGGCGTCACCACGGTCGAGTTCATCGCCCGTTCTGCCTATCGTCCGGCCTTCCTCGCCTTTGTAATTCCCGCTCTTCTCCCCCTCGCGGCGCGGCTTCTTCTAGAACAGGAAGCCTACGCGATGATGACCGGTGTCCTCGTCCTCTTCTTCGGTGCGGCCCTTTATTCCTATTGCGCGCGGTTCACCCAGATGCTCGATGACGCGCTGACGCTGCGCCAGGCCAATATGGCTCTGGTGAAGTCGCTGTCGGCAGAAAAGCGCGCGGCCGAAGAGGCGCGTGACACCGCGGAAGCCTCGACCCGGGCCAAGACCGTCTTCATCGCCAATATCAGCCACGAGATCCGCACGTCTCTGAATGCGCTTCTGGGCATGGCGCAACTGCTGGAACGCAGTGACCTTGACCGAACACAGAAGAGCCACATCCAGGTGGTGATCGAGGCCGGGCGCGGTCTGAAGACGCTGCTCGACGACGTTCTGACGCTTTCGAGCAGCGAAGTTCCGGATGCCACCGAGGCTGAGGACTGCGATCCGGGAGAGACGGTGCGCACGGTGGCGCGCCTGCTGCAGCCCAGGGCCTGGGAAAAGCAGCTGCGGCTGTCAATCAGCGCACCGGCGTCGCTGCCCAAGGCCCATGCCGATCCGCGTCGCCTGCGCCAGGTGCTGATGAAGCTCGCGGACAATGCGCTCAAATACACCGATCGTGGCGGTGTCGAACTGCGTGCCGAGGCCGTCGACGACGCAACCTTGGGTCCCCAGGTAAGGTTCTCGGTAATCGATACCGGTCTTGGGCTGGCCCACCAAGCAGCCGAGCATGTCTTCGAGCCGTTTCACCGCAGCGACACCTCCTATGCCAAGCGTCACGGCGGGGCCGGGCTGGGATTGGCGGTGGCCAAGCGC
>JAKAVI010000208.1 GCA_021817355.1 Pseudomonadota bacterium
CGGTCTATAATGACTGACAATGGCTGACAATGGCTGAATGTGTGGTTTTGGCCAAGACGAGGAACAATCTGGCGTTCAGTGGCTCCTTGCTTTCCCATCTTTCCGCAGAAAATTCACGGCCTGCGGTTTAGACAGCAGCACTCCTGCGAAATCAGGGCAGTCGAGACGGCAAAGCACGCGCGCCAAATTGAACTGCTGTGATAGCGTAAAATTTATGATGCACCACGCCATCGTGATGACTTGTGACGCTGCTCCGTCTCGCAAGCCCTTGAGGCAGGTCAATACCCCAAACTGTATTTGGTTCACCATGAGCGCGCCTTCATGCGGAGGCAAGAACGGAGAAGTACGGCAGTGAACCGTTCCATCGGAATGAGGAACTGCCCACGCGACGTACCAGTTCTGCCGCAGATGCATGTCGGAGGGCTCGCGATCGCCATGCCTAAGCGCCTCGGAGAAAACTCAAAGGTGGAAGAGCTGGCGACGCGGGCTTTCTTCTTGAAAGACGGGTCACATGATTACCAAGGATGAATTGCTTCATCTCGCGGGTAAAATTGACGACGCGACGGTGATCGAAATTTTTGGGCTTTCGCCCAGCCTCGCTGAGATAGAAGGGCGGTCCTGTGGGCAGAAGGAGAAGCCGACGAATTAGCCAAATCAGGCCGCGGTCTGAGCGGCAAAGCCGCGCGCTTTTACGAAATCCTGATTGCCGATAGCGAAGAGGATGGGCCTCGCCACTGATGCAGGCAGGCGCGATGGCACGGCTTCCCACATCCTCGCCACGTGCTTGCCCTCGAATTAATCCAACGGCACGATGAAGGCGACGCGCGGCTTGTCGCGCCGCAGCGCTCTCGACCTCACAACTGGAAGCAACACGCAACTCCTGCCGTTCGCAACATCGCCCCTTGCCTTGGCCGGCGCTACCGCAATTGTTCTGCGCGTGCCCAACCAAAGCTGTACGGCAACATGAATGAAAATCGCGTCATCTGCCGTGTTGTTAAACAGAGGAACAAATATCACTCTCCAATTGCATTACAATACTTGTATGTATACAGTATTATTCTATCATTTTTTCATATCACATTGCTATTTCTTATAGTGTTTGACCTATGATTTGTGAAGATGGCATGCATTTACAGATTTCTCCCAATTTATTTTGGTAAGTCTGACGCTGTCGAATCTTGACTTCGTGGTAGGGAGGCCTGCTGCTAGACAGGCACGGGCAGCGGGCAATAGGGCTGTCCCGGACCATGGCTGCAGGATAATTCCCGCACCCCATGCCTGTCGCAGCCCGCAGAATTCTTGTATCGACACCCTTGCAATTTGCAGAAGACACTCACCGTCCAGCTTCAGGAGTTTCGCCGTGCCAACCTATAGATCTCGAACCACTACTCATGGCCGCAACATGGCTGGCGCCCGTGGGTTATGGCGCGCGACGGGTATGAAGGATGCTGACTTCGGCAAACCCATCATTGCCGTCGTCAACTCATTCACGCAGTTCGTACCCGGGCATGTGCACCTGAAGGATCTTGGTCAGCTCGTTGCCCGGGAAATCGACGCCGCCGGGGGTGTGGGCCGCGAGTTCAATACCATTGCGGTCGATGACGGCATTGCTATGGGGCATGACGGGATGCTTTACAGCTTGCCTTCGCGGGAGCTGATTGCCGACAGTGTCGAATACATGTGCAACGCCCATTGCGTAGATGCGATGGTGTGCATTTCCAACTGTGACAAAATCACTCCCGGCATGCTGATGGCCGCACTGCGCCTCAACATTCCCGCAGTGTTCGTCTCAGGCGGGCCCATGGAAGCCGGTAAGATCACAATCAAAGGCAAGGAGGTTGCACTCGATCTCATCGATGCCATGGTTGCCGCCGCAGACGAAAAGATAAGCGACGAAGAAGTCCAGGCTATCGAACGCTCCGCCTGCCCCACTTGCGGCTCATGCTCAGGCATGTTTACCGCCAATTCGATGAACTGCCTGACAGAGGCCCTTGGCCTTTCCCTTCCTGGAAATGGTTCGGTGCTGGCGACACATGCCGATCGCGAAAAGCTGTTCCGCGAGGCCGGGCGCCTTATCGTTTCCAACACACGACGCTATTATGAACATGATGACGCTAGCGTGCTGCCGCGAAGTGTTGCCAGCTTTGCTGCCTTCGAGAACGCTATGAGTCTGGATATTGCCATGGGCGGGTCGACCAACACGGTGCTGCACCTGCTGGCGGCGGCGCATGAAGGCCGGATCGGTTTCACCATGGCCGATATCGATCGGCTCTCGCGCCGTGTGCTCTGCCTTTGCAAAGTCGCCCCATCAAAGTCCGATGTGCATCTGGAGGATGTCCACCGCGCTGGGGGCATCATGGCGATCCTTGGAGAACTTGAGCGCGCCGGTTTGATTCATAGTGACGTGCCGACTGTCCACGCCGCGACACTGGGCGAGGCACTGCAGCGCTGGGACATCCGCCGCACCAATAGCCCATCCGTGCACGAATTCTATAAAGCTGCACCCGGAGGCATACCGACGCAGGTGGCGTTCAGTCAGAGCAATCGTTGGAAAACGCTGGATCTGGATCGCGAAGCCGGCGTGATCCGGGACGCTTCACATGCCTTTTCCAAGGACGGGGGACTGGCCGTACTCTATGGCAACCTTGCCGAGGACGGTTGCATTGTAAAGACGGCCGGCGTGGATGAGAGTATCCTGACCTTCTCAGGTCCGGCACGCGTCTTTGAAAGCCAGGATGCAGCGGTCAGTGCCATTCTCACCGGAAAGATCAAGGCCGGCGATATCGTGGTCATCCGCTATGAGGGCCCTCGTGGCGGCCCGGGTATGCAGGAAATGCTCTATCCGACGAGCTACCTGAAATCCAAAGGCCTCGGAAAAGCCTGCGCCCTCATCACCGACGGGCGCTTTTCTGGCGGCACCTCAGGCCTTTCCATCGGACACGTATCACCTGAAGCCGCCGAAGGTGGCCTGATCGGGCTCGTCGAAGACGGCGACACCATCGCCATCAATATACCCAAGCGTTCGATCGAACTTAAAGTGGACGCAGCTGTCCTCACCTCCCGTCGCAGCCAAATGCTCGCCAAAGGTGTCAACGCCTTTAAACCTGGAGCGCGCCAACGCCAGGTATCAGGTGCGTTGAGAGCCTACGCGGCATTTGCAACGAGCGCGGCAAGAGGCGCGGTCAGGGACCTAGGATCCAACAGGACTTGAGACCCCGCGGCCGTCACCAGAGTAAGGACAGGCGCTATGAAGGCGGCGGCTATGGCCGCCAGGTCTCGTGACAGCCGGAAAATTTCCGGCAACGAACGCTATCCTTTAAAATCCTGGCCGACTTCCGCCAGGAGACTTTCGCGGAAGGGGAACACCTGTCCAGTTGCCACCCTCCGAAGCGCCAGGGCCAATCCGCCACGCGCATAGGTGCCACCGTCCGGCGTAGCCCTGATCTTGCTGACATCCTCCCCGTCCTGAATGGCGGGAGTTCCGATTGAGCTGCTCACGCGGCTTTCCTCGGGGTGGGTCCTGCTTCACCGGATCGTTTAGAACGGTTCCCCTCGATAGGCTTCAACGCGCTGTCCGCGCGCCATAGGATATTCAATGCGGCGTTGCTGTCGGCATTGGCGGCATGGCCGCATCCGACGCATATAAACCGCGCCTGTCCCTGCCACGAGGCGGCCTCGACAAGGCCGCAGGCCGAACAGGTCTTTCTGGTGTAGGCCGCTGGCACGTCCACCAGCCTGCCGCCGCGATCCGCCAGCTTGTAGCCAAGCATGATGCGGAAACTCGACCATCCTTGATCCACAATGGCAGGGTTGAGCCCGGCCTTCTGCCTGACGCGCCGCCCCGGCGCATCGGCAGTGCCTTTGGCC
>JAKAVI010000167.1 GCA_021817355.1 Pseudomonadota bacterium
CGTGCGGAGTAGGGCGGGCTCCCGGATAAAATTGGCTGGGGCGGGAGGATTCGAACCTCCGAATGCCGGAATCAAAATCCGGTGCCTTACCACTTGGCGACGCCCCAAAAGCCCGATGTCGCATCCGGAAATGCCGAGGGCCGCGGACCATACTAGGCCACGACCTGCCTTTCAACGGGTGGCGTTTGGACAATGCGACTGCCATGGCGGGATGACGGTGGCGCCGCTGTACTGCCTGGCGCAAGGCCCGAATGGGTGGCTCGGGACAGATGAATCCCTGTTGCGGCACAGGGGGGCGGCCGTTATAAGGGCCTCCCCGCCAGCGGAGCGGGGTGACGTGAGGCCATCGGAGAGTAGCTCAGCCTGGTAGAGCACTACGTTCGGGACGTAGGGGCCGGAGGTTCGAATCCTCTCTCTCCGACCAAATTTAGCTCTGGCGCAAATTCGACAGCCCCCAGCTCTCTCATCATCGCCCGCAACGGGTTCATTCCAGTTTAGAGACTGTTGTAATGAGCGCGACCTCTTCGTGTCCGCCTCTGCTGTATTTCGAGCCGGGCTTGCTTTTCAGACTCATCAGCAGATGTTGCGCGAATTCGCTGAGGGTATCGTCGCGCGCCCCCATGACCACGATCCGGTCACCGGGCTCGGCAAGCTCAATCAGGCGCTGTCCGCATTCTTCCCGGGTTACAAATGATTCGGCCCGCCGTCCGGCCGCAACCACACTTGTCACGATGTCGATCGAGGATACGGAGCGGTCTGTCGTGCCACCAAAATAGACCGGTTCCGGCATGACCAGCACATCGTTCGGGGCCAGATGTTTGACGAAGCCGCGGATGAATTCATCCTTCATGAGTCTGAGCGGTCCAAAACCATGTGGCTGGAAGAAGATGAGCAGACGTCCGTCAAAATCGTGAAGGGCGGACAATGTTGCTGCGATCTTGTCAGGATTGTGCGCAAAATCGTCGATAATGGTAACATCTCCTGCCTTGCCCAATGTCTCCAGCCGGCGACTTATCCCCTTGAAGTCCGCAAGTGCCCGCGCGGAGGTCCCCAGGGGCACGCCTGCTGCGATGCCGGCACCGATGGCAGCGAGGGCATTGGTCACATTGTGGCGCCCAGGCACCAGAAGGCTGATCCCTTCGCTCGCACGATCGCGGTATCTCGCGCAGAACGATATGCCCTCCGGTGCTGGTACTATGGCAGTGGCAAGCAGGTCGGCACTTCGCTTTTTCAGCGAGTAGGCGATCGTGCGCTCTGGCGGCAAGCTCGAGACCAACTTCGCCGTCTCAAGATTGTCGAGATTAAGGATAGCCATGTCTGCCTTGGTGGCAAACCCGCCAAAGAGGTTGCGCAGTTCTTCAAGACTCTTGTGATCGAAGGCGACATTGTTCACCACCGCAATCGAAGGTGTGTAGCGGGTGATCGAGCCATCGCTTTCGTCGACTTCGCTGACAAAAATGTCAGCCTTGCCAATGCGGGCGCTGGCAAATGGGGCATCGTCGGACGTCAGATTGTTCATCACCGCCCCGTTCATGATTGTTGGGTCTTTTCCTGCTTTCGTCAGAATATGGCCAATCATGCCAGTGACTGTCGATTTTCCGGACGTGCCAGCGATCCCGATGCGTACGCCGCTGTCGTTGAAGAGCTCGGCAAGAAGCTCTGCGCGTGACATTATGTGCACGGATTTGGCCTGCGCCGCTGCGATGTCAGGAACATTGGCCTCCACTGCACCGGAGGCTACGACGATACTGTTGGAGGTAACGCCGCTTCCATCCTGCGGAAATAGCTGGATCCCTTGGCTCCTCAGAAAGGCAAATTTTTTCTGCAAACGGCCTTGGTCCAAGGCTCGGTCTGAGCCCGATACCCTGGCTCCCTTGGCCTTTAATATCAGGGCGAGGGGGAGCATGCCGCTACCACCGATGCCGCAGAAATAATATGTTTTATTGAGGTAATCTCGAGTCATAGGTGGACGCTAGAGGCGCCGGGGCGCACTGGCAAGTGGAGCGGCAGAGCCATGGAGAAGAAGATTCAGATCGGAATCGTTGCACCGGCGCGAAGACTTGAGGAAGCGACGGCCGAGCTTTTAAATCTTGCGGCGGCGCGCCTTGAGCCTTCGATTGAACTCAAATTCCACCCGCACTGCTTTCTTGCCCATGGACACTTCGCGGGGACGGATGCGCAGCGGGTCGCTGCGGTGGTCGAATATGCCAATGATTCGAGCCTGGATGCGCTCTGGTTCGCGAGGGGCGGGTATGGAACCGGACGAATTGCTGCCGATGTTATTGGCCAGCTGGGTCCTCCAGCGGGGCGCAAAACCTACCTCGGTTACAGTGATTGCGGATTTCTGCTAGCTGGCCTCTATCGCCAAGGGATCGGTCAAGTCGCCCACGGCCCCTTGGCCAATGATATTTTGCGGGAGGGGGGCACAGACGCGGTGGCACGTGGGCTGGCATTTCTTGCCCGCGCTGACGCAAGCGGGCTGGAGCCAGCTTTACAGACCGGCGTACGCGCTGTGGCCCTCAATCTGACCGTGCTCTGCCATCTTCTTGATACTCCGCTCATGCCCGATCTGGCTGGGCATGTGCTGGCCCTTGAGGAGGTCTCGGAGCCGCTCTACCGGATCGATCGGGCACTCGGCCAGCTTGCACAGGCCAAAAGCTTGCATCAGTTGGCGGGTATACGTCTCGGACGCGTCAGCGACATCGTCGCCAATGACATCGACTTTGGTCAGACGGCGGAGGAATGCGTCAAGTTCTGGTGCGCGAAAGCCGGCATCCCTTACCTAGGAAATGCCGACATCGGGCACGATTCCGGCAACAAGATCGTCATCTTCGGGAGACCTGCTCCTTATGGATTGGTCGACGTCAGATAGAGCTTTCGATCCATTCCTTGATCTTGGATTTGGGCAGGGCGCCAACCTTGGTGGCGGCCAACTGTCCGTTCTGGAAGATCATTAGCGTCGGTATGCCGCGCACCCCATAACGGGTGGGAATACCTGGGTTTTCGTCAATGTTGACCTTGGCGACGGTGATCTTGTCCTTCAGTTCCTCAGAAAGCTCGTCGAGCGCAGGGGCAATCATGCGGCAAGGCCCGCACCATTCTGCCCAAAAGTCTACGACCACCGGCTTCTTGGCGCCTAAGACGTCCGTGGGAAACGAAGAATCAGAAACCTTAATCGGGGCCATGGTGGCTTCCTTGTCAAAGCGGTGTCTCTTGATGCTGAATCTAGGAAGGGGACCACCGATGGTCAAGGGATAGGGGGCTGGTCCAGACGTAGGCGCAGGCGGCTGACCTCTGCATCTAGCAGTGGCTCTGGCAGCCGCATCAAGCGGGGTCCGGCGGTCCACACCAGTGCCGTTTCCACCCGCCTTTGCGGAAAAACCTTGCGCAAGGCTGCCCGGTACAACGCCATCTGCGCTACATAGGGGGACGGAATCTCCTCGATCGTCGCGGGTACGCGCTGGTCGGTCTTGAAGTCGACCGCCAGCACCTCGTCCTCGCCGACGAATAGCCGGTCAATGCGCCCACTCAGCCGTGTGCTGGGCGCGACGTCCGAAAGATCAGCCACGATCGGGACTTCCGCGCGAGCTGCGGGCAGAAACACCGCTGCAAAATCTGGCGCGTCGAGAACTGCCAAGGTCTGTGCGATCAAGTCCGCAATCACTCCGGCCGGAAGGCCGCGGGCGCGCAGAAAGCGGGTGGCAGCCTCGGGGCGCTCAACTCTTGGCAGTTCCGGCAAGCGTGCCAGGAGAGTGTGAACCAGTAATCCCCGCGTGAAGCGCGAGGAGTCAGTCTGCCATGATGCGGTTCCATGGTCTTCGCCTCCTGTTTGGGAGGGACGGATGG
>JAKAVI010000244.1 GCA_021817355.1 Pseudomonadota bacterium
GCGGCAGCTCAGAAGACCGCGGCCAGGCTATTGCGCGCTGCCGCCCAGAAACTCCTTTACCTTGGCGAAGAAGCCTTCGGATTCCGGCTGGCTCTCAGGACTGCAGTCCTGTTCGAACGCGCGCAGCAGTTCCTTCTGCCGCTTAGACAGCTTGACGGGGGTTTCCACCATGATCTCGACATAAAGATCACCCGCAACCCCGCCGCCGCGCAGCACCGGCATCCCCTTGCCCTTCATCTTGATCTGGCGTCCGGACTGAGTGCCTTCGTGGACCTTAACACTCAGCCTTTCACCGCCAAGTGTCGGCACCTCGACCACCCCTCCCAAAGCCGCGGTCACGATCGAGACCGGGCAACGGCAATAAAGATCATGACCATCGCGCTGGAAGATCGCATGTGACGCCAGCGCAATAAAAATGTAGAGGTCCCCTGGCGGACCGCCATTAAGCCCTGCCTGTCCTTCCCCGGCGAGACGAATGCGGGTGCCCTCTTCGACGCCGGCCGGAATATCAACGGCAAGCGTGCGTTCCTTCTGCACCTGCCCCATGCCGTGGCACTGTTTGCACGGCCGACGGATGACACGACCATTGCCGCGGCAGGTTGGGCAGGTGCGTTCAATGCTGAAGAAGCCCTGCTGGGCCCGCACACGCCCGGTTCCAGAGCAGCTGGGGCATTGTTCAGGTGCATGGCCTGCCTCTGCCCCGCTGCCTTTGCAGACCTCACAGGCGATGGCCGATGGAACGGTGATTTCGGCGCGATAGCCGTTGAAGGCATCTTCAAGACGGATCTCGAGATTATAGCGCAGGTCCGCTCCGCGATTTTGCCTGCGGCCGCGACGTCCGCCGGTAAAATCGCCAAACAAATCATCAAAAATGTCACTGAAGGAGCTTGCAAAATCGCCGAACCCGGGGCCGGCCCGCCCTGCAGCTCCATTTTCAAAGGCAGCATGACCATAGCGGTCATAGGCGGCGCGCTTCTGCTCGTCCTTGAGCACGTCATAGGCTTCGTTGATCTGCTTGAAAGCCTGTTCGGACTCAGGGTTTCCGGGATTGCGGTCCGGATGCAGTTCCTTTGCGAGCTTGCGATACGCGCCCTTGATCACCTCAACGGATGCGCCGCGCTCAACACCAAGGATTTCATAATAGCAGCGCTTGTTCATTGAAGATCTTCAGCCCGATTAAATGGCTGCCCCCGTCATTCCGTTTTACGGAATGCGGGGGCAGCCGTCACGCTTGGACTTCAGCTTAACACCCCCGACACACCGAGGCTCAGCTGGCCTTCTTGCCGTCGTCAACTTCGGAAAACTCGGCATCGACCACATTGTCGTCCGGCTTTGCGGCTTCAGCCCCGTTACCGGGCTCGCCGCCAGCCTGGGCCTTGTACATGGCCTCACCGAGCTTCATCGAGGCCTGAGCCAGACTCTGGGTCTTGGCCTTGATGTCGTCGGCATCGCTGCCTTTGACCGCTTCCTTGAGATTGGCAAGGGCCGTCTCAATCGCTGTGCGGTCATCGGCGCCAATCTTGTCACCATGCTCGCCGAGCGCCTTTTCGGTCGAGTGCACCAGCGCCTCAGCGTGGTTCTTGGATTCCACCGCTTCCTTACGCATCTTGTCCTCGGCCGCATGGGCTTCGGCGTCCTTGACCATCTTCTCGATATCGGCGTCGGACAGCCCGCCACTGGCCTGGATCCGGATCTGCTGTTCCTTGTTAGTGGCCTTGTCTTTTGCCGTCACACTGACGATGCCGTTGGCATCGATATCGAAGGTGACCTCGACCTGTGGAACGCCCCGCGGTGCTGGCGGAATGCCCATCAGATCGAACTGACCGAGCATCTTGTTGTCAGCGGCCATCTCACGTTCGCCCTGGAAGACGCGTATGGTCACGGCCGTCTGGTTGTCTTCGGCGGTCGAGAATACCTGGCTCTTCTTGGTCGGGATCGTGGTGTTGCGATCGATCAGCCGCGTAAACACCCCGCCGAGGGTTTCGATGCCGAGCGACAACGGGGTCACATCGAGCAGCAGCACGTCCTTGACTTCGCCCTGCAGCACGCCGGCCTGGATCGCAGCTCCGACGGCAACCACTTCATCTGGATTGACACCCTTATGAGGCTCTTTGCCGAACAGCTGCTTGACGATCTCCTGGACCTTGGGCATGCGGGTCATGCCGCCAACGAGGATCACCTCGTCGATCTGGCTGGCACTGACCCCTGCGTCCTTCAGCGCCTGCTTCACCGGTCCGATGGTGCGCTGGACGAGATCATCAACGAGGGCTTCGAGCTTGGCCCGGGTGATTTTCATCGTCAGATGCTTGGGCCCGCTCGCATCAGCCGTGATGAAGGGAAGATTGACTTCCGTCTGGGTCGAAGATGAGAGCTCAATCTTGGCTTTCTCTGCCGCTTCCTTGAGCCGCTGCAGCGCCAGACGGTCCTGGCGCAGATCGATGCCCTGCTCCTTCTTGAACTCGTCAGCGAGATAATTCACCAGCCGCATATCAAAGTCTTCGCCGCCGAGGAAGGTGTCGCCGTTGGTCGACTTGACCTCAAACACGCCGTCACCGATCTCCAGCACGGAGATGTCGAAAGTGCCACCGCCCAGGTCGTACACCGCGATCGTACCGCTGGACTTCTTGTCGAGGCCGTAGGCCAAAGCCGCCGCGGTGGGCTCGTTGATGATGCGCAAAACCTCGAGTCCCGCGATCTTGCCGGCATCCTTGGTGGCCTGGCGCTGGGCATCATTGAAGTAGGCCGGAACGGTGATCACCGCCTGGCTGACCTTTTCGCCGAGATGGGCCTCAGCCGTCTCCTTCATCTTCTGCAGGATGAAGCCGGAGATTTCTGACGGCGCATAGCGACGATTCTCGCGCCCGCCAACCCAGGCGTCGCCATTGTCAGCCTTGACGATCTTGTAGGGCACCATGCCGATGTCCTTTTGGGTCATCGGGTCGTCAAACCGGCGTCCGATCAGACGCTTGATCGCAAAATAGGTATATTCGGGATTGGTGACGGCCTGCCGTTTGGCGGCCTGTCCGACCAGACGTTCCCCATCCTGGGTGAAGGCGACAATGGACGGCGTCGTCCGTCCGCCTTCCGAATTTTCGATGACCTTGGGGCTTGAGCCCTCCATCACGGCCACACATGAATTGGTGGTGCCGAGGTCGATGCCGATGACCTTCGCCATTTGAATTCCTTTCCTTTGGCGGACGGTTGTCAGGCCTCTTGCCGAGCGCCCCTTGCCCGTCCCCTTGATTTTTCTGGCGAATTCAGGCCGTCGCGTACGGCTCGCATCGCCACACTCTGGCGGGTATATAGGTGGGCGGCTCCGCAGCTGCAAGGCAAACACACCCCAAACCCGACGCTAAAATGAGCTTCGGAACCAAGCGTCGCAGGTCGCTGTTGGCTGCGCGTTCGGCCATGTGCGCGGCCCGCCGGTGCGGGTGGACGCCGCACAGCGGCTGGGCACAAAACCAACGGTGGAGCCCGTGGCCGAAATGGTCAGGCAGTTGGGCGGGATTGCCATCGCCCTCTTGCCCGTCAAAGCGCCACGTCGGGTCCTGGGGCGCTCAGCGCCGCCAGCCGCTCAGCAGCAACCCGGCCAAAGCGCAAGGTGACGGACTTGCGCCGGCTGGCGTGCAGGAAAGTGCGCGGCGACGGGCGCAAGATGGCGCCACCATAGCGGTCGGCAACAATGAGACCCGTCGTGTCCGGTACCAGTTCCTCAGGAAAACCAGGTGGAATGGCAAAATAGAAGAGCTCACAGAACTCGAGGTAATCGGGCCACTTGCCGTCAGCCTTGAGGTCAGCGGTTGCCACCTTGATCTCGACGCCTAGCATGGTGCCGTCGGCGCCGAGCGCTGCCACATCGAGGCGCCGGCCATTGGCTAGGCTAAATTCAAGAAGCGGCGAAAACCCCTCCTGCAGGAGGAGGCGAAAAACGCCGCGCGCTACATCAGCTGCCGAATGTCCGCTCATTGACTGCATCAGAACAGTACAAGAACAAAAGATCAACACCATGCGATATGAAGGCGCTGTTCTGGAAACCCTCGGAGCGCAGCGCGGGATCTCGGCCAGCCATTGACGCCGAGCTATAGCGTCTGGCTAGCATCTTCCAACTGACGCGAACGCGGTGGATCAAGGCGATATGGCCGCCGAGAGCTATGTTCGGCATCAAGGCGCAAGGCTTCGCGGAACAGACACCCCGGACCGCATCTCGGCTTTACGCGCGATCGCACTCACATTGGCGCTGATCGTGCAAGGTTGCATCTGGTGTTTGCTTGCGCCCAGTCCAGGAGGTGCCGGCCTCCCGACCAATTATGCCCACGAGGTCGAAATTCAGCTCCTGCCGCCAGCGCCAAGGCCACTTCGGGCGAAGGCGATCATCAAGGCAAGCCGACTGCTGCGCCCTGAAGCTCGTGCACCCGGCCGCCTCCGGCCTTCGCTCACACGAGGCTTGGTGGAAGGCCTGATGCATCAGCAGCCAGACCTGCGCGGGCTCGCTGGTGCGCTCTTTGGTTGCACCTCACGAACAGCGCCAATGCTGCACCGAGCCTCACGGCCCTGCCCGGGCGTTGCCAGCTCTGCACCAGCGGGTCCTTGGCGGGGCGTCTTCGCAGCTCTGCCGCAGGCCAAGCACGCCCTCCGCTGGGCTCGGGCTCTCGCGCAGGAACGATCACCGGTCCTGCTCCCTGGAGCGTTTCTTGCCCCTCTGTTTTATCTTGAAGCGGTGGCAAGCGGATCGATCATGGACAGGGACAGCATCGCCAGAGATCCGGCGCGCTGGCCAACCTATCTTGAGCCTGGGCGCTTCCTGACCAAGCCAGGGCCGGCCACTGGGCCCCTTTCAGCAAGGCGGGCCCGCTGGCTCCGGCAGCAGCGCCATCCAAGGTCGGTGCCTCAACCCATCAGCTCCGAGGGCGGAAATTAAGCGTCAGCGCGCAGCCGCCATGATTGCAAACTGTGGCGGGAGCTTGGTTTTTGGGAGGGAAATAGCCCGGCTCAAGAGCCGGGCTTTCGCAAGGGCAGTTTCAGGCCTATTCGGCAGCAAGAAGCGTCTTGGCCTTGTCACCGGTAAAATTGATGGTCTGGAGGAATTTGATGCCGTCTTCGGCAATATCATCGCCGATCATGCGATCGCCCTCTGCCTTGAGCTCGTTCATGTCGACATACATTCCATAGAACCCCTTGGTGCGATCGGTGATGATGCCGGCATTCAGCAAAGTCTTGATCAGCACACGGAAGATATTGGCGGACTCCTTCATCTGCTCACGTCGCGCATCATCGCCAAACGCTTCTTGAATGGCGTTCATCGCATCCTGCGGATCGATGCCAACGGCGCGATAGACATGATGCATCTGCAGGGGATTGACGAGATTGAAGAGCAGCGTCTGGAAACACTGCGCCGCCCAGTCCTCGACCCGCGCATGTTCCTCTTCGGACAGTTTGGGAATGGTGCGATCAGCCCAGATCTTGCCGAACTTGTGGTGAAAGGCCTCATCCGTCATCACCAGCTGGCACAGCTTGCGCAGCAGGGGATCGTGCGACTTCTGGTAGAGCGTCGCAAACGCCCCCATCGCGAGGCCTTCGACCAGCATCTGCATGCCCACGATCTTTTTGTAGACCTCCTGTGCCAGCACCATTTCGGTGAGCAGGATCTTCAGCGTCTCACCGCACGGAAGCGGTGTGCCCCAACGCGACTTGATGTAGGCCGCAAATGCTGTGACGTGGCGCGCTTCTTCGCGGGTCTGATTGGCGGCATATTCCTGCGCGCCCGGGTCTTTCAGGATGTGGCATAGCGAGGCCGAGAGGGCGAGAGCGCCCTGTTCGCCATGCAGGATCGCCGAGAGCTGCCAGCGACTGGATTCACGGGCGAACAGCAGACGCTGCTTTGTTCCCATCCCGTCCCCAAGCTTGGTTGCAAAGATCGGGAAAAAGTCTTCCGGCAGCATCATGTGCTGGCTCTGATCGAAGTCTTCCGTGAAGTCGATGTATTTCTTGTCGAGCGGATCCCAGAAATGGTCGTGGGTCGCCGAGATGATCTTGTCGAAGGCGGTGGAGCGGCGCCCGTAGCGCTCGACATCCATCATCGCCGGGAAATCCTTGGGGTCTACGGCGTCGTAAGCGGGATCTTTGGTGATCTGCGACATGGGGCCTCCGGTCAGGCAATAGCGCCAGAAAAAATGACGGAGCCGTCAGGATATTGTTCTGCACATGCGAGTCAAGAAAAATGACGTTAACGTCATTATTCGTGACACCGAGTCACAAACTGTCATCGCCTTCCAGTATGCCCTTGGTCGAGGCAACCGCCCCGTCCAGCCGCTCGTCGAGGTTCACCGCCTGGCGCAGGGCCCGGGCCACGGCCTTGAAGCAGCTTTCCACGATATGGTGGCTGTTGACGCCATAGAGGGTCTCGACATGCAGGCACAGCCCGGCATGTTGGGCGAAGGCCTGAAACCACTCCTTGAACAGCTCACTGTCCATTTCCCCCAGACGCGGTGAGGGAACGCTGACCTTCCACACCAGGTAGGGTCGGCCCGAGGCGTCGATTACGGCCCGTGTCAGCGTTTCATCCATCGGAATAAGAGCCGCGCCAAAGCGGGTTATGCCGGCAAAATCGCCCAAAGCACGGGCTACCGCCTTGCCGATGACGATACCGGTATCCTCGGTCGTATGGTGAAAATCGACGTGCAGGTCACCGCTGGCGCGTACCTTGAGGTCGATCATCGCGTGCCGGGCAAAGCTCTCCAGCATGTGATCCAGAAAACCGATGCCAGTATCAATATCGCCGTCGCCCGAGCCATCCAGATCCAGCCAGACCGAAATCTCGGTCTCGCGCGTCTTGCGCTCGATGGTTGCGGTACGCATGGGGCCGCCCTATGTGAGAACCTGCGTGACATATAGCAGCCCAAGGCAGCGGAACAAATGCCGACCCAAGACGAATCCAGACGCTGGCGCTCCACCACGATCCTCAGCGTCCGCAAAGCCGGCCAGGTGGTGGTCGCCGGCGATGGCCAGGTCACACTCGGCCAAACCGTCATGAAAGCCAACGCGCGCAAGGTGCGCCGCCTGGGCAAAGGCGAGGTCCTGACCGGCTTTGCAGGCGCAACTGCCGACGCCTTTGCCCTCTTTGAGCGACTGGAAAGCAAGCTGGAGCAGCATCCTGGAAATCTCGCAAGAGCCTGCGTCGAACTGGCCAAGGACTGGCGTACCGATCGCTACCTGCGCCGCCTGGAAGCCATGCTCGCCGTTGCAGATGCCCGCACGTCACTGATTCTCTCCGGCACCGGTGATGTTGTCGAGCCGGAAGATGGCATCATCGGCATCGGATCAGGCGGCCCCTATGCCCTGGCCGCGGCACGGGCCCTGATGGATACAGACCTCAGTGCCGAAGCGATCGTGCGCCGGGCCATGACGATTGCTGCAGATATCTGCATTTATACGAACGCCAACATCGTTCTGGAAAGCATTCCCACCACATGAACGCCTTCTTCACTCCACGTGAAATCGTCTCCGAACTCGACCGCTTCATCATCGGCCAAACCGATGCCAAGCGCGCGGTGGCCATCGCCTTGCGCAATCGCTGGCGACGCCAGCAACTGCCCGCCGAACTGCGCGAAGAAATCCTGCCCAAGAACATTCTGATGATCGGGCCCACGGGCGTTGGAAAGACCGAGATCTCGCGCCGGCTGGCCAAGCTCGCCCAGGCTCCGTTCCTCAAGGTCGAAGCCACCAAATTCACTGAAGTCGGCTATGTCGGGCGTGATGTCGAACAAATCGTCCGCGATCTGCTCGAGGTCGGCATCGCCCAGGTTCGGGCACAAAAGCGCAAGGACGTTGAGGCCCGCGCCGAGGCGGCCGCGGAAGAACGCATACTTGATGCCTTGGTCGGAGCCGGTGCGAGCTCGTCCACACGTGATTCGTTTCGGCGGCGCCTGCGTGCCGGTGAAATCAACGACAAGGAAGTCGAACTTGAAATGCGTGATGGCGGCAGCACGCCCACCTTTGAAATCCCTGGCATGCCCGGAGCCCAGCTTGGCGTTCTCAACCTCGGCGAGCTTTTCGGCAAGTTCTCCGGGCGCGCCGTACCGCGCAAGCTTACGGTTGCAGCTGCCCATGGCCCGCTGGTTGCCGAAGAAGCGGACAAGCTCGTCGATCAGGATGCGATCGTGCGCGAGGCCATCGCCACGGTTGAGAACAATGGCATTGTCTTCCTGGACGAGATCGACAAGATCTGCGCCCGTTCCGAGCAGCGCGGTGGTGGCGATGTCAGCCGCGAAGGCGTACAGCGCGATCTGCTGCCGCTGATCGAAGGCTCGACGGTGGCCACCAAACACGGCCAGGTCAAGACCGACCATATTTTGTTCATTGCCTCGGGGGCATTTCACACCGCAAAACCTTCCGACCTCCTGCCGGAGCTGCAGGGCCGGCTACCCATCCGTGTGGAACTGACGGCGCTCAGCCGCGATGACTTCAAACGCATTTTGACCGAACCGGAAGCCAGCCTCATTCAGCAATATACCGCGCTCTTGGCAACCGAAGGGGTCACGCTCAACTTCTCAGAAGACGGCATTGGCGCCCTCGCTGACGTCGCGGCGCTTGTCAACGCCAGTGTGGAAAACATTGGTGCCCGCAGGCTGCATACCATCATGGAACGGGTCCTGGACGAGATCAGCTTTTCGGCCAATGACCATGAAGGCCAAACCATCACCATCGACGCCGACTATGTTCACACCCGCGTCGATGAGCTCGCCCGCGATCAGGACCTTTCGCGCTTCATTCTTTAGGGGAGCATGGCCACTTCCTCCTGGGAACCGGCTCGGGGCCTGGGGCCGAGCGCGGCAGGCTGGCCATTGACCCCGCGTCCCATCCTTGCAAAAAGACCCGCCAACCGTGCCGATCCGGTCAGTCCAATCCACGAAAGGGGTGTCGATGTCCCGCGCCAATTACCTTTTCACCAGTGAAAGCGTCTCCGAAGGCCATCCCGACAAGGTCTGTGACCGGATTTCCGACGAGGTGGTAGATCTTTTCTTTGGCCTTGGCCCCAAGCATGGCGTCAATCCCAAGGATATCCGTGTGGCCTGCGAAACCCTTGCCACCACCAACCGGGTGGTCATCGCCGGCGAGACCCGCGGCCCGAAAGAGATTACCCCCGAACTCATCGTCGAAGCCGCCCGCAGCGCCATCAAGGACATCGGCTACGAGCAGGACGGCTTCCACTGGAAGACCGCGAACATCGAGGTCCTGCTGCACGAGCAGTCACCCCATATCGCGCAGGGCGTCGACGCCGTCGGCAACAAGGATGAGGGCGCGGGCGATCAGGGCATCATGTTCGGATATGCCTGCAATGAAACTCCAGAACTCATGCCGGCGCCACTTGCCTTCAGCCACCGCATCCTGCGACTGCTGGCGGAAGCGCGCAAAAGCGGCCGCGAGCCGAAGCTTGGTCCCGACGCCAAAAGCCAGGTGACGCTGCACTATGTCGACCGTAAGCCGGTTCATGCCACCCAGATCGTGCTGTCCACCCAGCATCTGGATGCCGAGATGACCTCGGCGGACGTCCGCGCCGTCATCGAGCCCTACGTGCACGAAGCGCTGCCGGGCGAGCTCATCACCAAGGACACCATCTGGCACGTCAATCCCACCGGCGCCTTCGTGGTAGGCGGCCCAGACGGCGATTGCGGGCTGACTGGCCGCAAGATCATTGTCGACACCTATGGCGGCGCGGCACCCCATGGCGGCGGCGCCTTTTCGGGCAAGGATTCCACCAAGGTCGACCGTTCCGCCGCCTATGCCGCGCGCTATCTGGCAAAAAATGTGGTTGCCGCGGGCCTCGCGCAACGCTGCACCATACAGCTCTCCTATGCCATCGGTGTCTCCGATCCTCTGTCGGTCTATGTCGATCTGCATGACACCGGACATGTCGATGAAAGCAGGCTCGAAGCGCTACTGCCGCAGATCATGAGCCTCAAACCACGCGGCATACGCGAGCACCTGCAGCTGCTGCGCCCGATCTATGCGCGCACCGCAGCCTACGGTCATTTCGGGCGCACGCCCGATGCCGACGGTGGCTTTTCATGGGAGAAAACCGACCTCGTCGACATCTTGAAGAGGGCATTCTGAGTTCTCATCCGGAGCGGGCGCGCGGCCAGCTCTACGGTCGGCGCAAAGGGCCGAGGCTGCGCGGCGCGCAGACCGGACTTCTGACGCAGCTCTTGCCGGCTCTCAGCCTTGAGCCGGAGCAGGCGCGTCGCCCGCATAGCTGTTTTGCCGCCGCGGTGGACGATGTCTGGCTTGAAGTGGGTTTCGGCGCCGGCGAGCATCTTTACGCCCTGGCCCAGAGCCATAAGGACGTCGGCCTCATCGGCGCTGAACCTTTTGTCAATGGCGTCGCCAAGCTGCTCTCAAGGTTGAAGGAGGACGCCCTCAGCCAACAGCGCATACGCATCTACATGGGTGATGCGCGCGACATCCTGGCGGCGCTCCCCGCGGCGAGCCTTGGGCGGGTGATGGTGCTGTTTCCCGATCCCTGGCCCAAGACCCGCCATCACAAGCGTCGCTTCATTCAGACCGCAATGCTTGATGCCATCGCCGCCGCCTTGCGCCAGGGCGGGCAGTTGCGCTTTGCCAGCGACAATCCCGATTACGTCGCCTGGACCCTCGAACGGGTGCTCGCACATGAGGCCTTTCGCTGGACCGCGCGCTGCGCCCATGACTGGCGGACGCGGCCGTTTGACTGGCCCCCGTCCCGCTATGAGGCCAAGGCACTGTGCGGACCGCCATCCTATTTCGTGTTCGAACGGCGCTGAGGCGTTCAGTGGCCCGGGCCCAGGACGGAATTGATGATGCTTTCCACAGTCATGGCAGGGCTTGGCGGTGCAGTGCTCGAGGGTGCATTGCCAGGCGCCGCCGCCGAGGGTTGGGGTGGGGCCGCTGCCTGTGCCGGCAGGGCCGCAATGAGGGTCGAGCCCGGTAGCGGGCGGGGTGGCAGGCCCTGTTCCGCCGCGTGCATGAAGCCATGAAAGATCCGGGCCGGCAGGGTGCCGCCCACCACCCGCCGCATGGGTGCATTGTTGTCATTTCCCACCCAGACGCCGCAGACATAATCCGCGGTAAAGCCAACAAACCAGGCGTCATGATAGTCCTGGGTGGTTCCTGTCTTGCCCGCAGTCTCGTGCCCCGAAAGGCCAGCAGCCACTCCTGTGCCGCTGTGCACAGTCGCCTGCATCACCTCGGTCATCTGCGCTTCGGCGATCTGCGGAATGAGGCGCTGGGCAGGACGCGACCGACGCCGATAAAGCACCCGTCCTTCGGCGCTCCTGATCTCGGTGATCGCGTACGGCACTGATTTCATGCCGCCATCGGCAAATGTCGCATAGGCTCCGGTTAGTTCCAGGGCGGAGACCGGCGAGGTGCCAAGCGCCAGGGACGGTACGGGATCAAGCGGAGTGTGAATGCCCAGCAGACGGGCCGTGCGCACCACCGCCTCAGGCCCCACAGCCATCATGAGCTTGGCAGCAATGACATTGGATGACTGGGCAAAGGCCTCGATAAGCGGCATGGGCCCAGCGTAGCGCCGTTCATAGTCGGCTGGTTTCCAGCCATCAATGTCGACAGGACCATCGATCATGACCTCATCTGGAGTATGGCCTTGTTCGAAGGCGGTCAAATAGAGGAAGGCCTTGAAGGCAGAGCCGGGCTGGCGCAGCGCGTCAGTCGCCCGGTTATAGGGACTTTTGTAATAGGACCGCCCGCCCACCATGGCGACAATAGCGCCGTCCGGGCGCAGGGCCACGAGCGCCGCCTGATGGGCACGGTCTCGGCGCCCAAATTTGCCCATGATCTGATTGACCGACTGTTCCGCCTCGGCCTGCAAGGCAAGATTGAAGGTCGTATGCACGATGATCGCACCATGGACATCGGCGACCAGATGGGGGATCTGGGCCATCACCCAATCGATGAAATACCCGGAGTCCGGTGTGCCGGCATTGCGGATGATCTGAGGCACCTTTGCCGCTGCGCGTCTGGCCTGTGCGGCGTTAATAAAGCCGCAGTCGACCATTGCTCCCAGCACCACCTTGGCCCGCGCCATCGACGCGTCGATATTGCTTAGCGGGTTATAATAGCCAGGCGCCCGTACGCTACCGGCCAACATCGCCGCTTGGGTGAGCGAGAGCTTCGCGGCCGGCTTGCCAAAGAACCGCTCGGCAGCCGCCTCGATGCCATAGGCCCCGGCACCGAAATATACCCGATTGAGATAGAGTGTCAGTATCTGGTTTTTCGAATAGTGGGCGTCGAGATAAAGTGCGAGCAAGGCCTCCTGGATCTTGCGATCGAGGGTGCGCCGCGGCGTCAGAAACAGGTTTTTGGCCAGCTGCTGCGTCAGGGTCGAGCCACCCTGCACGACATGACCGTGAATGAGATCCTCAAACGCCGCCCGCACAATACCGATCGGATCGATCCCGATGTTGTAGCGAAAACTGCGATCCTCGATGGCGATGAAGGCATTGGCGACGTAAGGCGGCAAGGTTTCGACCGGAACGATGCGCCCGTGGTGAAGTCCGCGCCGGGCGATCAGCCGTCCCCCGCTGTCCAGGATGCTGATCTCGCGCGCCGGCCCTTTGGCCAGCAGATGCGCGGCGTCAGGCAGGGTCTCGATCCAGCGCGACCACGCCAATGCGCCAAGAATGACGGCCCACACGAGCAAGATCAGCATAATCAGCCAGCCGCGACCACGACGCTGCCTTGGGGCCGGGCCCTGGGCACGCCCGCGCAGAGCTGCCACCTGCCCAAGGGGCGGCTGTTTCTGTCGTTCCGCAGCTGATGGAGCTGGCCGCTGAGGACGGGCCATGGTCTGGCGCCTCCAGATTAGCCTGCCGCTTCTAGGGCAAGATGGTTAATGGTCGTTAAACATTCCTAAATTTCTGTTAGGCGGCCAAGCTCCGGCGATCTGAAAAATATTTATGGTCAGATCCGCAACTAAACACATGTGTTACTCTTGACGAACCTCACGTGCATTCAGAAATAACACGGTATAGGGCAAGACGATCGCTGTCGCCGATCGGTCTTTATTTATTTCCTGCTTCTCTTTCGGACAGATTATGAACGCACCTTCCGCTTCCCCGGACCCAAGCGCCGACATTCGTGCACATATCGGTCCAGGGCGAAGCAAGCGCAGCATGCGGCGAAGGCTTCTGATGTGGGGCAGTGGGGTTAGCCTCATCGCTATCATTGGCTGGGCCATTCTCGCCCGTGGCCACCCCATCCACTATCTTACCGCACCGGTGATTCGAGGGCCGATGGCCATCACCGTCACGGCCACCGGTACGCTGGCACCACGCGACAAGGTCGAAGTCGGCGCCGAAGTCTCCGGCAAGCTCGACGCCATCAATGTCGACTTCAACGATCCGGTCAAAAAGGGCGAGGTGCTGGCACAGATCAATACCGATCAGCTCGACGCGCAGCTCGCCCAGTCCGAAGCGCTGCTGATGCAGAACAGGGCAACGGTCGCGCAGGATCTTGAGACCTATCGCCGCTACCGCGCACTGCTCAAGGATCGTGCGATTTCGCCCCAGAGCATGGACCAGGCCAAGGCAGACCTGGACCGTGCACGGGCGTCGGTGCAGCTGGCCAAGGCACAAGCCGACTATGACCGCACCTTGATCGGCAAAGCGACGATCGTGTCGCCGATCAATGGCATTGTCCTCGATCGCAAGGTCTCGGTCGGGCAGACAGTTACCGCAGGCTTTCAAACCCCGATCCTGTTTACTTTGGCGAGCGATCTGCGTGAGATGGAGCTCGACGTGGATATCGATGAAGCAGATGTCGGAGAGGTCCGTGCCGGCGACAAAGCCACCTTTACCGTCGACGCCTATCCCAACAGGGTCTTCCACGCCACGCTGATCTCCGTGCACAATGCCGCCGAAACCGTGCAGAATGTGGTCAGCTACAAGGGCGTGTTGCGGGTCAATAATGCCCAGCTGCTGCTCAAACCGGGCATGACTGCAACCGCGACTATCCTGGCTGACACCATTGCCAACGCCCTTCAGGTGCCCAATGCCGCGCTGCGTTTCATTGCGCCAAAGGCGATCCGCGCCAAGGCTCCGCCGCCACCGAGTGATCCGGGCGAGGGACAGGTCTGGACGATCGCAGGCAAGACGCTCAAGGCCCATGACCTGAAACTGGGCCCTACCGATGGGCTGGATACCGAAATCACCAAGGGCAATCTCAAGGTGGGCACAAAGGTCGTCACGGCGATCAAGTCGAGCCCGGCAGCACGGCAATGAACCCGCCGCTGATCGAGCTCAAGAAGGTGTGCAAATCCTATGGCTCGGGAGAAGCCCAGGTGATCGCTCTTGGCGGCATTGATCTTGCGATTGCCGACGGGGAGTTTGTCGCGGTGATGGGCCCCTCAGGCTCAGGCAAGTCCACCACCATGAATATTCTGGGCTGCCTCGATACCCCAACAAGCGGTCAATATCTTTTCCGCGGCGTGGATGTCAGCAGTCTGGATCGCGACCAGCGTGCACGTCTACGCCGCTATTATATCGGCTTCGTGTTCCAGGGCTTCAACCTGCTCAAACGTACCAGCGCGCTCGAAAATCTCGAGCTGCCGCTGCTTTATCGCGGCGTTCCGCGGCGTGAGCGGCGCGAGCGGGCGATGCAGGCGCTGGCCCAGGTCGGCCTTGCCGATCGCGCCCATCACACCTCGTCCGAGATGTCCGGGGGACAACAGCAGCGCGTGGCGATCGCCCGTGCCCTCGTGACCGAACCCTCGGTGATGTTCGCCGACGAACCCACAGGAAATCTTGATACACGGCGCAGCCATGAAATCATGGAGCTGCTTGTCAAGCTCAACAGTCAACGAAATCTGTCAATCGTGCTCGTCACCCATGAAGAGGACATTGCAGCCTATGCCGGACGACAGGTGCGATTTCTGGACGGGGTGATCGCCTCCGACAGCGCCAGAGACACGCTCGCCGCATGATCTTGAACGCTCTCTTCCTGGCACTGCGTGAAATCCGCAACAACCTCATGCGGGCGGGTCTGACCACGCTTGGCATTGTCATCGGCGTGGCCGCGGTGATCATGATGGTTACCCTGGGAAACAGCGCCAGCAAGAGTGTCACCAATCAGATCGCCTCGATGGGGCGCAATCTCATCGTAATTTTTCCCGGACAGAACCAGGGCCCTCCGGGCGCAGCACCGGACTTCACCCTCGCGATGGCCGAAGCGATCGATCGCGAGATACCGGGGCTTGAAGCGGTAGCGCCAGAAACTGAGACCACGGCAGAAGCGGTACTCGGCAACAACAATCATTCCACCCAGGTGGTGGGTTCGACCGACGCCGTGTTCGCTGCCCGTAACATGAAACTCACCCAGGGACGCACCTTTACCATCGGCGAACTGCGCTCGGGAAAGGCGGTCTGCGTCATCGGCCAGACCATACGCAGGGATCTCTTCGGTGCTGCCAATCCCATTGGCGGCCGCTTCCGTCTTAACAAGATGTCGTGCGAAGTCATCGGCCTGTTGCAGGCCAAAGGCACCAACAGCTTCGGCCAGGACCAGGATGATATTGTGGTGATGCCGCTCCTGGCCGTACAGCGCCGGCTGGTCGGCAACACCAACATCAATGTCATCCTGGTATCAGCCCGCAATGCGGGAGACGAGCCTCGCCTCAAGGCCGAGATCGAACGGCTGATGCGCCAGCTGCGTCACCTGGCGGCCGGCGTCCCTGACGATTTCACGGTCCAGGACATGCAGGAAATCACCCGGGAGGTGGAGTCAACCACCGCCATTCTCACCGCCTTTCTCTCCGCGGTCGCAGCGATCAGTCTTCTGGTCGGCGGCATCGGGATCATGAACATCATGCTCGTGTCAGTCACCGAGCGGACACGGGAGATCGGTATCCGTCTGGCCATCGGTGCCCTTGAGCGCGATGTGCTGATGCAGTTCCTGATTGAAGCGGTGGCGATGAGTGCGCTGGGCGGAGCGGTGGGAGTGGTTCTTGGCCTGTCAGGCTCAGCGGTGGTGGCGCACCTGCTCAAATTCCCCCTGCTCATCCAGCCCGGCGTGGTCATTCTTGCCGTGCTGTTTTCAGCCGCGGTAGGCGTCGGCTTTGGCTATTTTCCGGCCCGCCGGGCGGCACGCCTCGATCCCATCGAGGCGCTGCGCCACGAGTGATGCTCTCAGTGCTGGGCGGACGCGTTGGACTTGTTCTGTCCAACACTGAGATGAATATTGCCGCTCGTCGACAGATTGCCGCTGTAGGAGCTCAGCCATACCGAGCCTGAACCCATGGCGCTCAGATGGGGATCAACCGCATGGCCGCCGAAGCCAAAATTGCCTGAGCCCATGATGTCGAGATGGAGCGGATCGGCGGAGCCCGAGGCGATGTGCACGGAGCCGGAGCCTGCGATGTCCACCTTGACCGGTCCGTTCACACTTTGGGCGACAGCATTGCCGGATCCGGCGATGTTCAGATGAAGTCCGCCGTTAATCTGTCCCAGACGCGCATCGCCCGCTCCGGCCAGATCGGCATCCACCGGTCCGCTTTGACCGACGGCGATCTTGCCTGACCCGGCGATTTCGAGCTTGAGCGGACCGTGGACGCCGGCAAGCTTTAGAGTTCCAGAGCCCGCAAGGCGGATGTGCGCCTGGCCAACCTGACCGATGCTGGAATGGGTGCTGATCGCTCCAAAATCAAGTCGGCCCATGGTGTTGCCGATCTGGGCGTTGCCAATCAGCGAATGCACGCGCAGATCAGTGCCCGTCGGCACCCGCAGCGTCACCTCGAGCTGACCTGGGGAGCGATGGCCAGTGCCGCCAAAATTGAACCAATCGTGCCAATCCCAGATCCCGTGGTTGGAATGTCCAGAGATCGTCAGCACGGCTCCATCCTTGTGCACATCGACCGCATCCAGGCGGCGCTTTCTCCCGGACATCTGAAGGGTGACGGGACCTGGCCCAACCTTTACGCTGACATTGGCGACCAGATCCTTCAGGCGCACCCGCTGAACCGCAAAACTGCGGGCAGGAAGCGTGATCCAGCCGCTCTGGGTTTCTGCCGCGAGCGCCGAGGGCACCGTATGGCCGGTGGTGGGTAAAATCAGCGCGGCAGCCAACAGGGCTCCGCGCAACATATGGTGGACATGTTCGCTGCGACCTGGCTTCATTTTTCATCCCGCCTCTAGTAGCAACATCCATATAGTGGTTTCGCACTAGTTCATCAAAGCTGCAAAATATGCATGCCAGCTATGGCGAAACTGTAACCATCAGGCGACCAGACGATAGCCGCCGGTTTCGGTGATCAGGATCTGGGCCGCTGACGGATTGGGTTCGATCTTCTGCCGCAGCCGGTAAATATGGGTCTCCAAGGTATGGGTGGTGACGGCCGGATTATAGCCCCAGACCTCATGCAGAAGCAGTTCACGGGGCACGGTTTCGCCGGAGCGGTACAGGAATTTCAGGATATTGGTTTCCTTCTCGGTCAGCCTTACCCGCTTGCCAGCCTGGTCGATGAGAACCTTGGCGCTGGGCCGGAAGGTGTAGGGCCCGATGCGGTAAACCGCGTCCTCGCTCTGCTCGTGGCTGCGCAGATGGGCATGAACCCGCGCCATCAGCACCGCGAACCGGAAGGGCTTGGCCACATAATCATTGGCTCCTGACTTCAGTCCGGCGATCATGTCGGCATCGCCATCCTTGGCCGTCAGAAGAATGATCGGGCAGGTCACGCCCGCTTCACGCAGCTCCGCACACAATACCCGGCCATCGCCATCGGGAAGACCGACGTCGAGGATCATGAACTCGTAGAGGCCCTCCTTGGCGCGGACACGGGCGTCGGCGAGGCTCGCGGCCTCAACCGCGACATAGTCGCCTTCCGCCTCGAGCTGCTCGGCCAGGGAATTCCGCAGCATCTGATCGTCATCTAAGAGCAAAATACGCTTCTTGCTTGCCATCTCATCTCCACCGCACGATCGCCGCCCCTTTTAGCCGCCTGTCGTTGACATCAGCCACCCTGACCGGTGGCCGCGTCAGTCCCGGCGCGAAACTCTACCCGCTTTCGCCGTGACGGTGTATGTCGGGCCCATGGATCCTGCTGCTCCTGATACTGGCGGCGAAACCGCCGCAGCGCGCGTCGCCACCACCCTTGCCGCCGCCGGCACCTTGCGCGGCGGACTACCTGTTGCCCTTACATCAGCCAAGGGCGCCAGCGTCGTCCTCAGCGTTGAGACCGCACAGGCTGACAGCATCGCGGCTTTTGATCGCAGTGCGACCGAGCCAGGCCTTCTGATCTTAACCCATCCCCGGGCCACCACGCTCAAGATTCATCTCTATACACCGGAAGTCATCACCGTCCGGCGCGAGCCCTTGTGGTCCGCCGATCACATTCGCGCCATTGCCGATCCCACGATCGATCTTTCGGCCCCGCTCAAGGGACCTTTCAGCGCCCTGCGCGCGCCCTTGCCCGTGGGCGCGGCTGAAGCTGTCAAGCTGGCCAAGCTGGCCGGGCTCCTGCCGGCGGTACTCCTGTGGCCCTGTGCCAATCTTGATCGGGCACTCACACAAATCCGCGTCGAGGTGATCGACACCTACGATGCTGACGCCGTCGCCGCCCTGCGTCTGGTGACACGGGCCCGAGTACCTCTGGAAGGCGCCCAGGAGAGCGAGATCGCCGCCTTCCGTCCGGCCGGCGGCGGCCCCGAACATTATGCCATCATCATCAACAGTCCGGCGCCGCATGAGCCGGTGCTGACGCGGCTGCATTCGGAATGCTTTACGGGGGACCTGCTCGGCTCGCTCAAATGCGACTGTGGCCAGCAGCTGCGTGGCGCCATCGCTGCCATCGCTGCAGCCGGCGGCGGCATTCTACTCTATCTGGCTCAGGAAGGTCGCGGCATCGGACTGATCAACAAGCTGCGCGCCTATCGCCTGCAGGACCAGGGCTTCGATACTGTGGAAGCCAATGAGCGTCTGGGTTTTGCCAACGATGAGCGGCTCTATGGCGTGGCCGCCCGCATGCTCGATCTTCTCGGCTACAGCAAGGTACGTCTTTTGACCAACAATCCCGAAAAACTCAAAGGCCTTGCTGCCGCCGGCGTCAAGGTCGTAGAGCGCGTGCCTCACATCTTTGCCAGCAATCCGCATAACGATGCCTATCTGCGAACCAAGGCAGAAAAAGCCGGCCACCTGCTTTAATGCGCCCGGCAAATTTTGCCGCCGGCGTTCGACCAGCTGTGTGATCGGCGGCGATGACGCGTTGGCGCAAAGCTTGCTTGGACCAGGCCATGACACAACCACTTCAGCAGCCGGCACCGGCCAATGCTGTCGGCGCCACAGCCCTGGCGCCGGTAAAACCTCCTGCCTCCAGCGGCGGCTCGTTCTTTTCCGATCTGCTTGAGATCATCAATCCCTTGCAGCATCTGCCGATCATCTCGACGCTCTATCGGGCGGTCACCGGTGACAAGATCGGAAGCCTCGAACAGATCGCAGGCGACACCCTGTTCGGCGGCCTCTATGGCGCCGTCTCCTCCTTCGTCAATCTCGCCGTCAAGGATCTGACCGGCGAGGACATCGGTAGGCACATTCTTGCCTTCGCCGAAAACCTGACCGGCATCCATCTGCCAGACCGTTTTAGCCCCCGGCCCACAGCGCTGGCTGATCTTGGCGCGGGCAATGCCGACCCCTTACGCCCTTTGACGGCCGGGGCCCTCGCCACCACATCGAGCCTCGGCGCCCTCAGTCTTTCGCGCCCAAGGACCCTGAGGGTCGCTGCGGCGGCCCCCCGTGCACCCCTCCCGCTTCAGCCCCAGAGCTCCGGAGGAGCGGCCCTCCTTGCCGCACTCTCTGCAAAGTCGATCCCCCGCGCGCTGGCGCTGCGGGCGCTTGCCGCGTATCAGAAGTCGCTGCAGCTGAAAGGCTAGTGGCGAGCACCAAAAAGCGCGCTGCCAATGCGCACATGCGTCGCGCCAAAGGCGATAGCCGTTTCAAAATCGGCACTCATACCCATGCTGAGGCAGTCAAGGGCGAGCTCACGGGCAAGGCTCGCCAGAAGGGCAAAGTGTGGCGCCGGCTGCTCCTGCGCGGGCGGGATGCACATCAGCCCAACCACCGGCAGCCTCAGTTCATCGCGCGCAAGACTCACAAGTCCGGGCACCATGGACGGCGCCA